>RFUY01000347.1 GCA_009922705.1 Gammaproteobacteria bacterium | reverse complement strand
GCTTCCTCCCATTGAAGAGGATTTCTTGGGCACTCGTCCTGCCGTCTTTCCAGATGAGGGCCGAGTGTGACAATTCGTCATTACCTACTCGATACCAACATCTGCTCATATGTGATTCGTCAAAAGCCACGACAGGTTTTGGCACACATGCAAGCCTGCGTACAACGCGGGGACTCGATCGGAATTTCAGCGGTGACCTATTTAGAATTACGTCATGGAGAAATTGGGCGAAAAGCGCCCACTAGCCTCAAAACGCACATTGATGCCTTTATCACCCATTTGGATGATGTCTACCCAGTCTCCCGAGCGATCATCGATGACACCATACGAGTCAGGCAGACGCTTGCCAGTCGGGGCACTCCAATTGGCCCCAACGATAGCCTCATTGCAGCACATGCGCGCGTGTTAGGCTGCTGTTTGGTGACCAACAACGTTCGGGAATTTGAGCGGGTTCCAGGCTTAACATTCGAGAATTGGGCAGACCTTGAAAACGGTGCTTAGCGGTCTGACCGAAGATGCTAGCGCTTCCGGCAGTTCGCGCACTCAACGTAAATAATGTGCTTGTGATCAACGATGGTGCAGTCATACCGCTTCGCCACCTCGTCTTGAAGCGCCTCAATTTTGGGCTCGACATACTCAATCACGGTGTGGCACTTCACACAAACCATGTGGTCGTGATGATCATCTTGCGCTAACTCAAAGACGCTGGTGGTCGCATCAAACTGATGACGCTCAACCAATCCCGCCTCTTCAAATTGCGTCAGCACCCGATAGATTGTCGCCAGGTTTACATCAACCCCGGAATCATGCAATTTGCGGTAGACCTCCTCGGCTGAGAAGTGTCCCTCTGCATGGGTTAACAGTAACTGGAGAATATGAATGCGCGGCAGAGTGGCTTTGAGACCTGCTTTCTTCAGTTCGTCTGTTTCATATTGCATGGCGCATAGACTCAATCCCCGATGAACTCTATTATTCGGGCGTTTACGGCGTATTGGAACCTTTCTATGCGAATTCTGGCACCTGTGCTCATGCTTTCTCTCGCGATCACCGGTTGCGGCTTTCCTGGCGTCCACAAAAACCC
>RFUY01000346.1 GCA_009922705.1 Gammaproteobacteria bacterium | reverse complement strand
TGTTTCCTTTCTTCTGCTCGCGATCTGATGATTCGATGTCTAAGTCGTACAGGCGTTGCCCGTCGACCATCGCTACGCGTGTCTCTTCCGCTTGTAATGCATTAATTAATATACGTTTCATGTAGTGGCAACCTTCAATGGTCAGATGCCACGATCCGGAGGGCTAGATATACTAACCGAGGCCTCGGCTCGAACACCAAGGCGACAAATCACACTTTTTGGCAGGCTCGACCGGGTGCTAAATCGGGAGCCCTGAATTTCTTCTCAAGCGGACTACCCGCTTACAATCAATGTGCTTGTCCCAGCATTGCTGGCCCGCCGAGATCGGGCGGGATCATCATTTCATCTCCTGCGAACTGCGCAGGAGGTGTCTCATCACGGGGAGTCTTGACTCAACCCAGATTGGTCTGGAGCATACCAGCGGATTGCTGTTTCGGCAATGCAACACGAAAGAGGGTGCGCATGGATGCATTGCAGGTTCAGTGGCTCACGATCGACAGTAGTCGGGAGGGGCAACGGCTCGACAATTTTTTGGCGGCAGTGCTGAAGGGTGTTCCCAAGGGACGGCTCTATCGAATGATCCGCACGGGCGAAGTCCGTATTAATAAAGGGCGCTGTAAGCCAGACAGTCGCTTACATGTCGGCGATGTGGTGCGTATTCCACCCGTGGTTTTGGATCGGCCTGCCGAACCACGGCGTCATGCGAAGCTGCAACTGCAACTTCGTGATGCCTTGTTGTACGAAGACGAGGACGTGTTTGTTCTGAATAAACCCAGTGGCTTGGCTGTCCATGGGGGGTCGGGGCTGTCGACAGGGTTGATCGAGCAACTGAGGTTAGCGAGACCTGAGGAGCGGTTTTTGGAACTGGTGCACCGATTAGACCGTGAAACCTCCGGTTGCTTGGTGGTCGCTCGGCGCCCATCTGCCCTACGTCGGCTTCATAAGTCATTGCGTGAGCAACATGCAGAGCTTCAGAAACGTTACCTTGCGCTGGTGGAGGGGCGTTGGCCATCCCATGTGACCGAAATGAATGCGCCGCTCGCGAAATATGAGCGTGGTGGCGAGCGACGGGTGGAAGTGGCGCAAGACGGTAAGCCCTCAACAACACG
>RFUY01000345.1 GCA_009922705.1 Gammaproteobacteria bacterium | reverse complement strand
AGACGCCCTGCGCGGCGAACACGCGCCCTCTTCGTTGGCGCTGACCACCCTCACCACGCTGTGTGGCGCCCTCATGTTGAGTCTCGGTATTCCGTTTGAATGGTCTGAATGGCAGCTTGCCAAACTGAGCTGGGATGTATGGGCCGGTATTCTCTATCTCGGCGTCGGAGGGACTGCGCTCGCGTTTGTCTGGTATGCCGACGGCTTGCGCGCCATCGGTCCCGCACGGACGACTGTCTTCAATAATCTCGTCCCCGTATTTGGCGTCATCTTTGGTAGCCTCATCCTACGCGAGCCCGTACTCACCTCAATGTGGATGGGTGGGCTGGTCGCCCTGATCGGGATCAGTCTCACCAACTGGACTCGACGATGAAAAATCAATTACTTACACACAGACTTGAAGAGGCGACGTCACGTAGTTGTCACAAATGACGGATGTTGCACCCCTGTAAATTTTTAAATATTTGATTTAAAAGGATTTTTTATTGATTGGCGCTTTTTGCGCCAGACCAATAAAAGCCCCTTGGAAACCCGCATGAGCGACTCATCAAAACAGGGTGATCCACAGGATTATCCACAGCAATTGTGGACAAACGTGTTGAGTGTCGCGCTCGATACCCCGCTCCGTCGCTGCTTTGATTATTTACCCCCGCTCTGCACGGCGATCTTGGGTCAAGCCGCTCTATTACCCGGAATGCGAGTACGCGTTCCATTCGGACGCCAACAGTTAACTGGGATTATTGTTTCTTTAAAAGAACAATCAGAGGTTCCCAGCGATAAATTGAAACGGATTCTGGCGGTAATCGATTCGCAGCCGGTCTTCGATGCTCAATTACTGAAGTTACTCACTTGGACCGCGAACTATTACCACGCCCCGCTTGGCGAAGTCATGGCAACCGCCCTGCCCACCGCCTTGCGAGGTCCAACCGCCTTACAGGCCACGGTCTCTGGCTGGCGCATCACCGAGTCGGGACACGAGGCGCTCGATCGCGGTGAACTCCAGCGCACCCCCAAACAAGCCAAGCTGTTGGAGGAATTGACTGCTGGCCCACGTCCACTCAAAACCGATCCGAGCCTACGCAGCCTGCGTGAAAAAGGCTGGGTGGAAT
>RFUY01000344.1 GCA_009922705.1 Gammaproteobacteria bacterium | reverse complement strand
TACACCTTTTCTGTCGAGTTGAACAACCCAAGTGTGATGCGAATCACAGAGAAATGGGTGGACGCGGCAGCACTCCAAGCGCACTTCGGCGAATCGCATATGGTGGATTTCAGAGAGGCGATGGCAGCGCATCCAGCGCGGTCATTGACGGCAACCTTTTACGAGGCAACGGAAATTGAGATGCCGAGATAGCCGGACCGGGCGCCGGCTTAGGGGTTTGGCGTCGTTCAAGACTTGCAAATGAGGCCTTTGGAAAGATGAGAGGCAGTGAGTACATGCATAAATTTCCGACCGGGCTTGAGTCGCGACTGTGACGAGTCGATCAAGCATAAAAATAACCCCGCTGACCCCGCGGATTGGCGCGTTAGTCGAGGGCGTTGATTTTACAAAGCCGCTAACAGACGAGATCTTTGATGTGATCCACGAAGCGTGGATGAATCATCTCGTGCTGTTTGCGCATGGCCCCGCGCTCACACCCGAGCAGCATCTGTCGCTGGGTGAACGTTTTGGCCCGTTGCACATCCATCCGGCGGCGCCCTATGCATTCGGCAATCCCGCATTGATGCAAATCCACACGGACGCATCGTCGAAACGAAACAATGGCGAGGGCTGGCATTCCGATGTGTCCGCCGATGTAGAGCCACCCATGGCCAGTATCCTGCAGATCCATCAAACGCCTAGTTATGGTGGCGATACGCTCTGGGCCAATATGTATCTCGCCTTTGAAATGCTTTCAGACCCGATGCAACGAATGCTCGAGGGGTTAAGCGCCACGCACAGTGCGAATTACGACGGCTATTACGGGGATCATCAGCCTCAGCGGGAGAATCCAGTAGCCACGCATCCAGTGGTTCGAACACACCCCGTCACGGGCCGATCAGCGCTGTTTGTGAATAGTGGATTCACCAAGCGAATCGAAGGACTCACGAAGGGTGAAAGTGATGCCTTACTCGATTATCTGTTTGAACACATCAAAAACCCCAATCTTCATTGCCGGTTTCAGTGGCAGGAAAATGCGATTGCGATCTGGGACAACCGATGCACACAGCACATGGCTGTCTGGGATTATTATCCCGAAACCAGGCGCGGGATTCGTGTGACGGTGAAGGG
>RFUY01000343.1 GCA_009922705.1 Gammaproteobacteria bacterium | reverse complement strand
CAACGGATCTGTCTTCACAGGGATCCCTAACACTTCGGAGGCGACGGTATAGGACCGAAGGTGGCATGCGCCACGATTGGATGTGGCATAGGTCAGGCCCATCCCCTGGATGCCTCGCGCGTCATAGGCAGGAAACTCTTGCCCCTTCACGCTCATGGACAGTTCAGGTTGCCCGTACTTCTCACACAACCGCTTTGAGCCAAGACCAATCTCGACACCAAAGCCCTCGCCATTGGCGGTCATATCCACCAGTTCACACAAGGCAGCAGCTGACCCAAAAGGTGCTTTCAAACCAATGGTCGCCTCGTCCAGTGTCCCGTTCTCGTACATTTCCATGACAGCACCAATGGTGGCACCAAAGGAAATCGGATCCATGCCTTGCTCGTTGCAGATTAAGTTGGCGTATTGCAACGCCTCCAAGTCACCAACACCATTGGCCGCGCCAAGCGCCCAAGCCGCTTCATACTCAAGCCCGCCAGAGGCACCCCAATACTGCGGTTTATTCACAACCGTAAAGTGGTCTTTATCAATCTTAGAAATCCGGCCGCATGCAATGGTGCAACCAAAGCACGCCGCGTTGGTCACCAACTGCGCTTTGCCATCACTCTCACGCGGCTTCGCCATCGCTTCTGCCGAAATCTCATTGGCCTCTTCAAACTGGACCGACTTGTGGTTCCGCGTTGGCAACGCACCCATTTCGTTAATCACGTTCATCAGGACCTGGGTGCCGTATGTTGGGAGGCCCTGACCGGTGACCGCATTCTCCGCCAAGATCGCTTTCTTTTCGGTCGTGACCTTCACGAATTCGCCGAAATCATTGATCCCAGAGACACCTTTGGTCCCTCTCAACGCCACCGCCTTAAGGTTTTTTGAACCCATGACAGCGCCAACGCCTGAGCGCCCAGCGGCACGATGCAGATCGTTTACGACACAAGAGAACAGCACCTGGTTTTCACCCGCCTTGCCAATCGATGACACCCGGATTTGTGGGTCATGATTCTCTTTCTTGATTTGCTCTTCAGTGTGCCAGGTCGAGGTTCCCCATAAATGCGAGGCATCCTTCAGGACCGCTCGGTCGTTCTCAAGCATCAAGTAGACAGGGGTCTCTGA
>RFUY01000342.1 GCA_009922705.1 Gammaproteobacteria bacterium | reverse complement strand
AGGGTGAGTGCTAGGCGTATCGTGTCGGACCCCGGTGTGTGGCACTATTTGGTCAATCCGATTAGGCCCAGTTGGGGGGAGGCCTATCGCGAAATTGCTTCTCGGATGCTCTTAGCAATAGAGGAGGCGTGGCAAAGCGTCTCAGACGGCGACATTGTGATTGTGAGCCACCAACTGCCCATTTGGATGGTCCATCGCTCAGTGGCCCATCGCCCACTTCCGCATTCGCCCTCCTCCAGGCGATGCAGCTTGGCTAGTGTCACCACTTTCGATCGATTCGACGGGGCTTGGAGAGAAGTGGAATATGCAGAACCCGCCAAAGCGCTCCTTGAGGGCGCCATCGACCTGGGAGCGGTGTAGTGCCTTCTCTGACATTCCTTGCTGAAGTCAATCCCGTCGGCGAAGTCATCTTCAGCGGGTCACTCTTACTCGCGCTTCCACTCGCCCTGTTGGCCGGGGTAATTGCCTTTGCCTCCCCTTGTGTGTTGCCGCTTGTACCCGCCTACCTCGGCTATGTCGGCGGAATGACGGCCATGCCCGAGGCCAATGACCGCGCGTCAAGGCGCCGGTTGGTTCTGGGCGTGGTCTTATTTGTTGCGGGTTTTGCCGCGGTTTTCGTGCTGTTTTCTGTTGCCTTTGCATCGCTTGGGGCCGCACTCCGCACATGGTTGCCCTTGGTGACCCAAATTGCCGGCGGGGTCGTCTTTGCGATGGGCTTTGTTTTTATCGGACAGGTCTCATTCCTGCAGAAGCAACTGGCATTGCCCGTTCGAGCAGCAACCGGTGTGGGAGGGGCTCCTCTTCTGGGAATCATTTTTGGTTTCGGCTGGGCTCCCTGTGTAGGTCCCACCCTCGTGGCAGTGAACACGTTGGCGCTGAGCGTGGGGGATATTCCCCGGGCGGTGATGTTGGCCCTCGCCTATTCGATAGGTCTCGGGGTCCCCTTTGTTCTCATTGCTCTGGGTCTTGAATTCGCGACAAAGAGTGTTGCCTTTATCAAGAGGCACTTGCGGGCCGTGAATATCGCCGGTGGAGTGTTCTTGATGCTGATTGGCGTGTTGATGATGGCGGGGCTGTGGACCGCGTGGATGAGTGAATTGCAGGTGTGGAT
>RFUY01000341.1 GCA_009922705.1 Gammaproteobacteria bacterium | reverse complement strand
TTGTCGCATTTTGGGCTTGAGCCGCGCGATGAGGACTCGGATCTGCCGCGGTATCAGGACGCACCTGGCATCCGAATTGGCGTGGTTGGGCGCCCGAATGTTGGCAAATCCACCTTGGTGAATCGCCTGCTCGGTGAAGATCGGGTGGTGGTGTTCGATCAACCTGGAACCACCCGAGACTCGATCTACATTCCATTCGAGCGACAGGAGCAAACCTACACCTTGATTGACACCGCAGGTGTCCGTCGCCGTGGTCGGGTCAATGAGGCGATTGAGAAATTCTCGATTGTGAAGACCTTGCAAGCGATTGAGGATGCGCAGGTGGTGATCTTGGTGCTCGATGCGCGGGAAGGCTTGGTCGAGCAGGATCTTCACTTGATTGGCACAGTGGTCGATGCGGGACGCGCGCTGGTGGTTGCGATCAATAAGTGGGACCACATGCGTGTTGATGATCGCGAGGCCGTCAAGCGCGAACTCGATCGGCGTTTGAACTTCATTCCGTGGGCCAAACAACATTTTATTTCTGCGCTGCACGGCACGGGTGTCGGCACACTCTATGACTCAATTCATGAGGCCCATGCGGCGGCTACCACAAAGTTTTCAACCAATGTCCTGACGCGGATCTTGGAAGATGCGGTCAGTGAGCACCAGCCCCCATTGGTGCGCGGACGCCGAATTAAGTTGCGGTATGCGCACCAAGGTGGGATGAATCCACCGCGCATCATCATCCATGGCAATCAGACTGAGTCTGTGCCTGGGGCGTATCAGCGGTATTTGGAAAATGTCTATCGACGTGTCCTGAAGATCAGTGGCTCGCCCATTAAGATCGAGTTTAAAACCGGTGAGAACCCCTTTGCTGGGAGAAAGAATGTCCTCACTGCGCGGCAACTGCAGCAACGCCGACGGATGATGGCCTTTGTCAAAAAAGGAAAATGACGCTTAGCGGCGCCACCGATCGTCGATCAGCCCAAGCGTCAAACAGTGCACAACCCCGGTGCCACCCTCAGAGCGACGCGCGCTGGCAAAGGCAATGATGTCAGGGTTCCCCTTTAACCAGCGATTCAGGTACGCCTTCAACACTGGAATGCCTTCTTTACTGTGTCTGCCAATG
>RFUY01000035.1 GCA_009922705.1 Gammaproteobacteria bacterium | reverse complement strand
TCCGGTCACACACGATGGAGCCGCGCATGACCCGCCTTTGGATCGCCAATCCCCTTGCAATCTTCGCCGAGGGTGCAGACGGCGGCCTCGTGGTTGAAGCGGGACGCATTACCGCTCTAGTGCCCAGTGGCGAAACCCCACCGCACGATGAGCGCTTCGATGCAAGCCGCCATGTGATCATTCCCGGGTTGATCAACACGCACCACCACATGTATCAAACACTCACCCGCGCCATGCCGGGTGCGTATTCACATGAGCTCTTTGACTGGCTCAAGGCACTCTATCCGGTGTGGGCAAAGCTCTCCCCTGAGATGGTCTCTTCGGCGAGCGAACTCGCCATGGCAGAACTCCTGCTGTCAGGGTGTACGACGACAACGGACCATCATTATGTCTTCCCAGACGGGCATGAGGATGCCATTGATCGGCAAGTCATGGCAGCCGCAAGCCTTGGCATTCGGGTGATTCTCACCCGCGGCTGTATGAGTCTCTCAGAGGATGACGGTGGACTCCCACCGGCGCGTGTGTGTCAGTCTGAAGACCACATTCTAAGCGACTGTGAACGCCTCATTGCCGCCTATCACGACCCACAGCCTCACGCCATGACTCAAATCGCCTTTGCACCCTGCTCACCCTTTTCGGTCACTCGGCAGATGATGTGTGACTCCGTCACACTCGCCCGCAAACACCAGGTGTTGCTTCACACACATCTCGCCGAGACCGAGGATGAGAATCAGTTCTGTGTGGCGACCTTTGGTGCGCGGCCACTCGCCTATGTCGCCAATTGTGGGTGGCTCGATGTCCCAGCGTGGTACGCCCACGGGGTCCACTTTGCCGCTGACGAATGGCCACTGTTAGCGCAGGCAAAGGCCGGCATTGCCAGTTGTTCCTGTTCCAACATGTATTTAGCGAGTGGTATCTGTCCGGTCTGTGACCTTGAAGCGGCGGGTGTCGCAATCGGCCTTGGCGTTGATGGCTCGGCCTCCAATGACGGCAGCAACATGATCCAAGAAGTCCGCCAAGCGATGTTGCTGCAGCGGTTGCGCTATGGCGCAGCTCGCGTGAGCTGGGCGGATGCCTTGCGTTGGGGCACAGAAGGTTCTGCTGCGGTTCTACATCGTCCAGAACTTGGTCGGCTTACACCGGGCGCTGCGGCTGATCTTGCCTGTTTTACGCTCGACGAACTGCAGTTCTCTGGGGCCCAAGATCCACTTGCCGCCTTGATCATTTGTGGAGCACACCGCGCAGATCGCGTTATGGTCAACGGCCACTGGCGAGTGATAGATGGAACACTCGTCGACATTGATCTCGAGCGCGTCCACCACCGCCACCAGCAGCTCGCACGCAGACTCCAAACCGCCGGCTGATGTGATCATACGCCGGACACGGCGTGGCTGTCGTCACAGTCAACTCACATCATCGCTGCTTCTGGGACGAACCAAAATCAGATTGCCAAGCCTGTGAAATTGGTCGGTAGAAAGAGGATCTCTACACAGGCTTCAAGTATGCTAGGGCGAGCAACTAAGGAGCGTCTATGATTCCCTCAATCGCCACGGTGTCGATCAGTGGAACGCTGCCCGAGAAGCTCGAGGCGATTGCGCGTGCGGGCTACACCGCGGTTGAAGTGTTTGAGAATGATCTGCTCAGTTTTTCTGGCACTGTTCGTGACGCTGGGGCGCTTGCCAAGTCGCTTGGGCTGACCGTGGTCACGCTGCAACCAATGCGTGATGTCGAGGGGCTTGACGGTCGTGATCGTCAGCGTGTCATGGATCATGCAGAGCGAAAATTCGATCTGATGGAAGAGCTTGGTACGTCGCTGATGATGGTGTGCAGCAGCGTACATCCACACAGTAAACCGGGCCTGTCACGCGCCGTTGTCGATTTTTCCGAGCTTGCCGAGCGCGCCGCACGTCGAGGGATCCGTGTCGCATACGAAGCCCTCGCCTGGGGCCGCCATGTGTCTGATTATCGGCAAGCCTGGGAGATCGTGCGCACGGCCGACCAACCAAATTTGGGCTTAGTGCTCGATACCTTTCATATTTTTTCGCGAGGCTCAGATCTTGAAGTAATCCCCTTTATCCCTGGCGATCGTATTTTCCTCGTGCAAACCGCTGATGCCCCACACTTGTCGATGGATCATCTCTCATGGAGTCGTCATTACCGCTGCTTCCCGGGGCAGGGGCAAATGGACATTGGCCGATTTATGGCAGCCATTGAGGCCACTGGCTATAACGGTTACCTCTCCCATGAAATCTTCAATGACACGTTTCGGATGGCGAATCCGCAACAAATCGCGCGTGACGGATATCGCGCGAGCCAGTATTTGGCATCGATGCTCTCCACCAGTACCGTTCCGCACAAGCAAGCCATTCAGTCGATCGGGTTTATCGAGCTCTCAACCCCAACTGAACACTATGCCGCGACCTCGAAAACATTGGTCGCGTTGGGGTTCACGCACATTGGTGATCACCCACACAAGCCGGTCGAACGCTGGGCACAGGGAGACATCAACATTCTGGTGAATCGTGATCCAAGCTTCGCGAAACAATGGCTAGGTCATGACGGCCTCTCGGTCTCAGCTCTTGGTGTATTACTCGAAAATGCAGCCGCCGCCGAAGCCCGTGCCACCGCGCTTGGATTTCAGGTCATTCGGCCCGAGGCCTGTGATGCGAGCCATCAGATGACAGCGATCCAAGGTGTCGATGGCACACTCACCTACCTCTTAGACCAAGCCGGAATCGAGGCGCTGTGGAGTACTGAATTCCCCAATAGTCAGGCCATTCCCGAAGACACCATGCTCGAGACCGTCGACCACATTAGTGTCTCGATTCCCTACGAAGACTATTTGTCGGTCGTTCTGCAGTACCGCACCGTCTTCGATTTGGACTTATCTCCCGCATTCGACATTACGGATCCACGCGGATTGATTCAGAGTCAGGTGCTCAGTGGTCCAACGCATGGATTCCGGCTTGCGATTAATGGCAGCCACTCGCCACAAACTACAGCAAATCAGTTGATCCGCCGCCGCGGTGGGTCCGGCGTTCAGCACATTGCCTTCCACAGCCGCGCGCTCAAACACACGGCAGAACGATTGCAGGCGTCTGGCGCTGAGGTCTTGGCGATTCCTCAGAATTACTATCGGGACATGGCGGGAAAATTTGGCATAGACCCAGATCGTGCGGCAGACATGGAGCGGCTACATATTCTGTTCGACGAAGACGCGTCCGGCGAGTTTCAGCAACTCTACGTGGTTCCCGAGGGCGGACATTTCCTCTTCGAAGTCGTCCAACGCGATGGGTATCTTGGACTCGGCGCTGCAAATGCGTACATCCGCGCCAGCGCTCAGCAAAGCCGTCTTAAGACGGTGTCAGAGCAGTCCGTTTGACGTCTCGACCAGACAGGACTGCCTGAAAACCACCGAGATGCCTCGGTGACCCAAAGTGTCATGTCTCAGGGGCAGGCAGTCACACCGCGGTCACGTAAGGTCGTTTCAAATACGCGACGATCTTGCCGTCTTTGCATCTCAGCAAACTCAGAGACCCCTAGGGTCAACACACCGATGGTGATCCGGCCAACAGCATTGGGAGGCTGATGCGCTGCCTGCGCCTGGCATAACTGGCTGTCAGACATCTCAGCGATGGTCGACTCCGAGACACTGGCGCACCCGACCAATAGCGATAACCCAACGAGACCCAACCCCCGAGAGACCCAATACATTGTTCGATCCTTGCTGTTTTCTTAGCCTGACGCGGACTATATACAACCAGGCCACTGAGAGTCATTCAGATTCCTTCATAATATTGCTAACGAGGTCAGACACAGATGTCTTGGCGAGTTCGCCGCGGAACTTGATGACTAGAGCATCGATCGTTCAACGTACCCAGCGGCGGGCGTCCTTTAAGAGCAACAGCAATTGCTGCTCACGAAGTGGCGAGGCGATGAATCCAAACCGGAGGTAGAACCTCTCCGCCTCAGCATCGATGGGGTGAGTCAGCATCGCCCGGATACCGGCCTGCTCGGCAATCAGCATCGTGCGGCGAATCGCATCCTGCAGCAGGCCAAAGCCGATTCCCCGTCCTTGGTCGCAACTTGAGACTGCCAGCCTCGCTAGGATCACCACTGGCAAAGGATACTGCCCCATCCCCTTGCGGATGCGCTCTGGCGCCTCCAACGTATCGACTTGACCCACGGTCAGGCTGAAGTAGCCCGCCACACGAGAATCTTCCTCGGCAACGACGAAGGTCGTGGCCGAACCACTGCTTTGCGCCTGGCGGGCGTGGCGCATTAGCCAGTCGTTAAGCACGGGCTTCCCGCAATCAAAGCCCTCCAGCTGATGTTGCGCAACCAGTGGCTCTGGTGCGCGCAAGGTCACTTCGCGTCCCAAGGCGCCTTGCGGGCAAACAAATTACGCAAACCATCGTTGGTCTGTTCGGGGCGATCAAGCAGCTCCATCAGGGCCTGGTACTGATGTCCAGAAACCATAAATAGCCGCTGATCCAGTAGGGTTTGCTCGGCAGCCAAGCAAGCGCTGTCGAGGATGAAGTCGGTCAACGACTTGTGGGCAACCTCCGCAGCGCGACGTAATACTACCTCCTGTTCGGGGGTGGCCCGCAGCCCGAGGCGAGCGGTTCGAGCGGTTCGAGCGGCAGGGGTCGCTACACCAGAAGTCATGGCAGCACCTATTTCGTTAGATCAACTGTGCTAATGTTAGTACAAATAACGTACATCGTCTAATTGCGATGTCGGCAAGTCGCCTTGGTTGAAAGCGAACACGCACGCGATTAATTGTTCGAGACTTTCATCTGCGCCTACCGCAGGTCGAACGGCGATAGGGTCTGCTTTTGCGGCGAAAGTGGCTGACCCTGAGCGGTTCGCCTGATGGCCACCACTAACGCAGGTACCAGGAACCCCCTGCCACGCGGGGATTTCGGACGAAAAAAAGGCTCCGAGATTTTCGGAGCCCTTATGTATGGTGGAGCTAGGCGGGATCGAACCGCCGACCTCTACAATGCCATTGTAGCGCTCTCCCAGCTGAGCTATAGCCCCGTGTTCACAAGGACGCGAATCCTAGAGTTGAACGCCCTCGGTGTCAATCCTGTCCGGACTCGCAGGCCACTTGATAGGCTTTCTCAAGGCGCTTCTGCGCCTTTTTAGACACGCCGCCAAGGCGCTCAAGCGCCAAACGGACGCGCGCCCGAGTCCGATCAGGACCCAATAACACCGCAAGATCAAATGCGCTCATGGCGTGCGTCGAACCGCTTAACGCAATAAATAACACAGGCATCCAATCCTTTAACTTTAATTGCAGCGCAGTGCACACGAACTGAACGGCACTCATCACTTGCTCCCTGCCCCACTGACGCTCAGCGTCCAATCGCCACACTAAGAACTGCAATCCTTCAATGAGTACATCCGGAGCGAGCCCCACATTGTGAAGCGCCGCTGCCTCATACTCAGGCTCAGTGACCCACAGTGGACGCAGCCAAGGCTCTGCCTCGCCAAAGGTCGTGATTCGTGTTTTTAGGTGCGGCCAAGTGGATTCAAAAAAAGATGGCCCAAATCCCCAATGCATGAACCGTGTCAGGACCTCCGCGTCAGACAACCCGTGACGGAGCCACTCTCCATTGAGCCAATTCAGTTTATCCAGATCAAAAATGGGACCGCCCAAGGACACGCGATCGAGCGTGAAGGCGGCAATCATGTCCTCCAAGGTAAAACGCTCGCGTTCATCGGGCATCGACCAACCCATCCGTCCGAGGTAGTTCAACAGTGCCTCTGGCAAATAGCCTTGATCTCGATAGAACAGAATCGAGGTCGGATTTTTCCGTTTGCTGAGTTTCGACTGATCGGGATTTCGCAGTAATGGCAGATGACAGAGCTCTGGCATCTCCCAGCCAAAGTAGCGATATAACAATTGATGTTTTGGTGCAGAGGGAATCCACTCCTCACCCCGAATCACATGGGTGATTCCCATGCAATGGTCATCAACGACATTGGCGAGGTGGTAGGTCGGCATGCCGTCTGACTTTAACAGCACCTGCCGATCGACCTGTGACCACGGAATCCGAATCTCACCGCGCAGACGGTCATGAAGGACACACTCCCCCTCGTTCGGCACGCTAAGCCGAATCACTGAGGGTTCCCCCTGAGCGAGGCGCTGCGAAACCTCAGCCGCCGCCAACCGCTCACATCGGCCGTCATAATGCGGATTTACGCCAGCCGCCTGCTGCTCGGCCCGCATCTGATCCAAGGTCTGCGCCGTACAGAAACAATGAAAGGCGTGCCCAGACTCCACCAACGCGTGCGCGTGCGATGCATACAAGGCACCCCGTTCGCTTTGCCGATAGGGGCCCGCGGGCCCACCAATGTCTGGTCCCTCATCCCACTCAAGACCGAGCCACCTCAGCGCACTGAGAATGGCAATTTCCGATTCGGGGGTCGACCGTTCGCGATCGGTGTCCTCGATCCGCAAGATGAACTGGCCCCCATGCGCTCTTGCAAAGGCCAGATTAAACAGCGCGATATAGGCAGTCCCAACGTGAGGATCACCGGTGGGGGAAGGGGCAATGCGGGTACGAACAGTCATGCGGAATCTCCATCAGCGGGCGAGTATACCCGCTGATGGCCGCGCACACATTAAATGGCGATTTGCTCGAGCTGACCGCCACGCGCAAGGAAAGATTCAACCCATTTGGGCTTACGGCCACGACCGGTCCAAGTGTTTTCCGCATTATTTGGATCACGATATTTAGGTGCAACAGATCCACGCTTTGCGGCCACTTTTCCAGAAGCAGAAATTTGCTTTAATTCATCTGCAGATAATCCATATTCAGCCGCGATTGACTTAATTTTCTCGAGGCCTTCTTTACGGACTTGCACCCGACGCGTATCGATTTCTTGATCCACACGTGTACGAAGCACCTGAAGCTCACTCAAACTCATATGATCCAATTGCATTTAAAACTCCTAGTAATGTTCAGCGGGTGAATACTAATAACGAAATTTTAAAAATCAATACAAATCTGATTCAGATCTTTAAAAAATGGACTTCGGTCCAAAGGTGCAATCCAAATTAAGTTCAGCTACAGTCGCGCCATGAAACCTGCCTACCTCTATTCAACCGCTCCCATGATGGACTGGACTGACCGTCATTGGCGCGTGTTTGCACGCACCCTGACCCGTCACGCACTGTTATACACAGAAATGGTGACCGCTGCGGCGATTGTGCATGGGAATCTTGACTACTTAACAGCCCACGACCCCAGTGAATATCCGCTCGCACTGCAGCTCGGCGGGTCGAATCCAACTGAACTTGCCGAGGCGGTCCGCCGAGTCCGTACCCTCGGTTTTTGTGAAATTAATTTAAATCTAGGGTGCCCCTCGGATCGTGTGCAAGCCGGCTCGTTCGGGGCTGCATTAATGGCAGATCCAAATCGTGTCAGTGCCTGTTTAATGGCGATGCAGGAGGCCGCCGGAGCCACCGGCCCAGAGATTACCGCAAAAATTCGGTTGGGAATTGATGATCAAAATGAAGAGGATACATTGCCCGCCTTTATTCAAATGCTTGATCACATTGGTATTCAACGAATTATTATTCATGCCCGCAAAGCAATACTAGGTGGACTGAGCCCAAAACAGAATCGCGAAATCCCGCCTTTAAACTATCCGCTTGTTTATCAAATCAAAAAACAATTTCCGCATCGCACGATTATTTTAAATGGCGGGTTAAACTCGACGCAGCAGTGCCAAGAGCAATTGGCACAGGTCGATGGTGTGATGGTCGGCCGTCATGCCTACCAACACCCGGCGAGTCTTCTCGACGTTGACCCCGTCTTTTTCGGGGTTTCTGCCCCCGCTTCCTCAATGTTTGCGGCGTTGGATCATTATCGGCCATACGTCGAACGGGGATTAAAAGAGGGGCTGCCACTGAAGCATTTCACACGCCATCTTGTTGGCCTATTTCATGAGGTCCCTGGCGCCCGTCTATTCCGTCGGACGTTAAGCGAAACAGCGCATCGCCCCGATGCTGACTGGTCAGTGGTAGACTCCGCCTTGAACTACATTCAATCGAGTGCGCGAGATGTCCACGACCCTAGACTGGCTACGTAGCCACAGCATTGTCGTCGCCGATACGGCGGTACAGGCAGACATCGAGCGCTATCAACCGATTGATGCCACAACGAACCCATCATTGGTGTACAAAGCGGTTCAGGATCCAGCCTTAGCCGCGTCCGTGCAGTCGATTCGCGATGCACTGGCATCTGGAGCGATCACCACGGTCGCCGATGCGGCCGAGCGTTTAGCGGTCAGCCTTGGCGTCCGCATAGCACAAAGGATTCCTGGATTCGTGTCCACAGAGGTCGATGCACGCTTTAGCTATGACACAGACGCCTCGATCCAAGCCGCCAAACGAATCATTCAGCTCTATGCCAACGCTGGGATTGCCAAAGAACGCATTCTCATAAAATTGGCAGCAACCTGGGAAGGCATCTCTGCATGCCGCCAACTCGAGGCGGAAGGGATTCAATGCAACCTCACGCTGATCTTTAGTGACGCCCAGGCACTCGCCGCAGCGCGCGCGCAGGCAACACTCATCAGTCCATTCGTGGGTCGCATCTATGATTGGTTCATTGCACGGCAACAAATCCCGAGCAGCGCCGCACAAGATCCCGGGGTGATGTCAGTGCAACGCATCCATCGCCTGTACAAATCGCATGGAGTCCGCACCATCATTATGGGCGCCTCATTTCGCACGGTTGATCAAGTACTCGCTCTAGCCGGTTGTGACCGCCTCACAATCAGCCCTGATCTCCTTGGCCAGCTCGCGGCAATGGATCGCCCTGTCCACCCGATGCCGCACCCAACACGCGTCTCAACGCCACTGCCTGAACAAACCCGTAATCAGTTTATGCTGGCACTAGCCGCAGATCCGATGGCAACCGAGAAATTAGCAGACGGGATCACTCGATTTGTCGCGGATCAAATGGCGCTAGAAGCCCTACTCGCTCGCTGAGTCATCAAGGAATGGATCGTCCAGGAAAAGATCAACCACGATTCCGTCGTTGATCTTAAAATCACGCCGCTGCTGATAGGCAGAGCGCATCAAAACATAGGGATCCCCCGCTGACATCGGTTCGAGCCCCAAAAAGCTGGCCCGACGATCCACGCCGTTCAATACAAATAACTCGGTCTGACCGACTTCGTCCTGCCAGTCGATAGGGTTTAATGGGCGATCCACTAAACGACCACCCAGGCCACGAACATCACTGGGTCCAAGAATAGGAAGCACCAGATAGGGACCCGAGCCAACACCCCAGATAGCCAAGGTTTGACCAAAATCTTCATCTTCACGCGCAAGCCCTAGACCACCCGCCACATCAAACAGTCCGTACAGCCCAATGGTTGAATTGAAGACAAATCGAGTCAAAGAGCGAGCCGCCGTCTCCGGTTTCCCTTGGAGCAACGCATTCACCATCGTGATGGGTTCGCCCAAGTTATTGAAAAAATTTCGGATGCCGGTCTGTACTGGCTTCGGGGTAACCGCGTCGTATCCTCGCGCGACTGGCTTCAGCACGTAACGATCGGCACGTTCATTGAATTCAAAGACCGCACGATTCCACGGCTCAAATGGATCCTCGAGCGGCTCGGCCTTTGCAGAGAAACTAACGACAAGCGCAAGCACCCCTGCCGTAATGAATCGCATCATACCCGTCGGTAATCCTGTAACTGTTGACTTAATCGTTTAAATGAGACTTTCTCAGCGGTCTTCAATGCCTGCGCAAAACAGAGTACGCGAAACTCTTCGATTTGCCAGCGCAATTGCACCAATGTCGGCTCGACCTGTGCCCACTGTGTCGGACAATTTGGCCACAACTGACAGAGACTCTCCCACAGCAGCGACACTTCGCGTTGCCATTGCGCATCCAGTGCTAAGCGGCCTCCAAGTTTCTCTAAACGCACCTCAATCGCGGCAAGGTAGCGATCGAGGTGCAGCAATTGCGATGGGGGCGTGCGCTCTAGCCAATCCACCCCAAAACAGGCCAACTGGTGCTGAATATCGCGAATTGCGGGCAACCAGGTCACAGGACTCTTCGCGGCCAGTCGACTGCTGAGACGACGTTGACGGGCACTGGCCTCGACCAAGGATCGACTGACCTTTTCTGCTTCATCTACGAACTGGCTCGCCACCTGATCCAGCGCCGCGCGAAATTGTGCCTGTGTTAACACCTCGGCCAACGCGCCAGGCACTAGCCGTGTCACCACGGCTCGATGAAACCTGGGCGCATCTTGCTGTGTGAGGCCCAATCCAATCAGGGCCTGCATGCAGTCTGGGACCTTCGTTTCAATCCAGCGAACTTGTTGACTCAGGCGTTGCAGTATCAGAGCCGCGACAGCCTCCGCATGCGCGCGATCCGCCTCGGCTGGCCCTAGAAAGACGGCTTCAAAGACGTCATTCCCCTCGACTTGTAGGCGCCTGTACTGCTTGAGGCGGAGCCCGCCTTGTTCACCGTCCTCTTCGCGCTCAAAATCATGAGATGGCCAGTCAATAAGGCGCTGTTTTGGACGCATCGACGCATGGCTTGTCACGGTATTGACAGGATGGCGCGCCTGTAGCGCGGTCAGCTCTCGATCACTGTCAACCACGCGGCCCGACGCATCCACCACCTCAATCCGAAGTTGCAGGCGCAGGTCAATCTGCTCAGGTGCCCAATCTTCGTGGGTCAATACCACACCCGTTTTATGCCGGATGACACGCGACAACCCTTCAATCAAGGTCTCTTTTGCCGGATCGATGCTTGGTAACACCCGACCAATGAACTCTGGGATCGGCACCAGTTGCCGACGGATCCGTTTGGGAAGCGTCCTTAATAACGCCTCAGCACGGTCGTGCATCAATCCCGGGACGGTCCATTCCAGTGACCGTTGATCGACCTGATGAAGCGCAGCAAGTGGAACCTTGACCGCAACGCCATCGTCCACATGCCCAGGATTAAATGTGTATTCCGCAGGTAGCGTGAGGTGTCCCACCGCCACCTGTTCAGGAAACTGTTCTGGATCAGGGACTTGTTCAGGGGACTGCAAGCACTGTGACAATGATAATTTCAGGACCTCTGGGTGCCGCCGTTCTTCCTTTTTCAACCACGCTTCCAAGCCGCGCAAGTCAGTAATCTCGCGTGGAATCTGCGATTCAAACCAGGGCACGAGCGCCTCTGGGTCAATAACGATATCGCCACGTCTCGCCTTTGCTTCAAACACACGAGCGGTCTCGAAGAGATCCAAGTTATGCTTCAAGAAGGGCCGCTTGGTGAGGAGCTGCCCATGCGCAATGCCCTCTCGAATGAATAAGTCTCGTGCCTCGCGTGGATCCACGGACAACAGACCAACCGTTTCTCGTTCACGCAAGACCAAGCCAAATAATCGCGTTGTCCGCGAGCACACGGCCCGACCCTGCTTTTTCGACCAACGTGGCTCGCTGTGACTTAATTTCAACAGCTGTGGTACCGCCTCAATGACCCAGCGTGGATCAATCTGTGCGATGAGCCGCGCCACAACACGATGTGTCTCGACTTGCTCCGCCGCCATCACCCAATCCGGTCGGCCGTCAACCGCCCCTTTCGGAATCACAAATCGGCGCTGACGAACGCCTTGATAATCAAACTGATCTCGGCGGCCGATCAGGGGATACAGCCCACTTAAGAGGGCCACATGAAACCCGCGGCGATCAATCATGTCCAGCGAGTCGAGCTGAGCCTGCGGCATCGCTAACCGAATCTGACGATGCACCTCGCGCCATTCACGGAATCGATTCCAGCGAATTCCTAACTGGGTGACCCACTTTCGATACGCACTTGCGGACAACTGAGATCGGTTCAATTCCAGGGCTCGCCAGACATTCACAATGGTGATGAACTGACTCGACGGATCTCGTGACTCGGGCCATTGCGCATCACGCTCCCAAGGATCTTGCACGGATAACGCGGCACAGACGACGCTCACAGAGGCAAACACCTGTCGCGTCTCAGCCGTCATTAAGACGCGGACGATGCTCGGATCTAACGGCAGGCGCGCGGCACGACGACCCGACGCAGTCAGTGCGCCCGCGGCAGATACAAAGCCCAGTTCTTTCAACTGATTGAAGCCATCACGGACAAGGCTCGGCTCCGGCGGGTCGATGAATGGAAAGGTCAAGGGGTCACCGAGTCGAAGATCCAAACATTGCAGAACGACGGATGCGAGGTTGGTGCGTTGGATTTCTGGATCGGTATAGACCGGTCGCGATTGAAAATCGCTTTCCGCGTACAGCCGCAAGCAGATACCGGGTTCTACCCGACCACAGCGTCCAGCGCGTTGATTCGCACTCGCCTGCGAGATTGGCTCAATCGGCAGACGCTGGAGTCGACTGCGTGCCGAATAGCGACTCACTCGGGCAAATCCAGCATCTATCACATACCGAATTCCCGGCACCGTGAGTGAGGTTTCGGCAACATTGGTGGCCAGAATCACGCGACGAAGGCCGCGTCCCTCTGGGTGAAAGATCCGTTGTTGCTCTCGTTGTCCGAGTCTCGCATAGAGCGGCAGTACATCGAGACCCTGTGAGGCCCCATGCCTGAGGGCCTGCGAGACTTCCCGGATCTCGCGCTCACCAGGCAAAAACACCAACACATCGCCTGGAGATTTTCCCACCTGTCGCTCGTGGGCAACGAACTCGGCTAACCCCGCCCGAATCGCTTGCGCGATGCGTGGCCCCTCCTGAAGCTCCTCAGGCTGCTCCGTCAACGGCCGATAGCGCATCTCAACAGGGAAGGTTCGACCAGACACATGCACAACCGGCGCCCCCTCAAAATGCGTTTGAAAGCGCTCGTAGTTAATGGTGGCCGACGTGATGATTAATTGAAGATCTGGTCGCTTTGGCAGGATCCGCTTCAAGATCCCGAATAAGAAATCAATATTCAGACTACGCTCATGCGCCTCATCAA
>RFUY01000340.1 GCA_009922705.1 Gammaproteobacteria bacterium | reverse complement strand
ATACATATCAAGGGGCTGGCAAATGATCTTCAGGTCATCTGCACCAAATTTCGGAAGAAATTTCTCAAATAACGTCAAGCCATCCAACGGATATTCACCCTTAATCATTGGATCGGCGTACCAAGTATTGCTGAAACATCCGAGGGATTTAATCTCAAATGTTGCGCGCCGCGCTGCCTCGATAAGACCTGGATCATTCGAGGTTGGGTAGGTCACCATCCCGACGGGAGCAGCCCCAATTGAGAGAGATTGCTGCGCAACGGCACGCATTGCCTGCACGGCCTTACCATGCGCAAGTAGCGCGTGATGTGACGCCTGCAGAACTTTCTCAAAAGACATCCTCATCCCTGGCGCATGCTCACCGCTGTGATGCCCCAAACCCAAAAAACATTGCGGCTCATTCAGCGTGAACCAATTTGACACACGATCCGAATAGCGACGACAGATGACCTCAGCGAAATCAGCAAACCAATCCGCACTGTCACGATTTAACCAACCGCCCTTGTCATAAAGCGCCGTTGGAAAATCCCAATGGAAAAGTGTAATCCAAGGGTCTATCCCAGCGTGCAACAATGCATCAATGAGACGATCGTAAAAATCAAGACCCTTTTGATTGATCACCCCTGTCCCGTCGGGAAACACACGCGACCAAGCTGTCGACAGCCTGTATGCGTGAAGCCCTAGGTTTTTCATCATCTGAACATCTTGGAGATAACGATGGTAATGATCACAAGCGATCCTACCATCGGACCCATCGCGAATGCGCCCAGGCTCCCGACAAAACATGTCCCAGACACTATCCCCACGACCATCGGCCTGAGTCGCTCCCTCGATCTGGAACGCCGCAGCCGCCGCTCCCCAAACAAAATCTTCCCTAAACCCTGTCATTCGCTAGTCCCATCAGTTTGAGTTAACTTGCTGTGATCACCACTCAGTTCGTCCCGCTCCGCTGAGAGCGCATCCGGAGAGAGGGCGTGGCAGCGCACAAAATGATCTTTCGAAATCGCGACCACTGGCGGCATTTCCTGGTGACAACGTGCCTCCACAAGCGGGCAGCGATCTGCAAACGGGCAACCCAGTGACTCGGGAGTCCACAATATCTTCTGTCTGT
>RFUY01000339.1 GCA_009922705.1 Gammaproteobacteria bacterium | reverse complement strand
AAACGGACTTTGAAGAGCGCGTTGCCATCCGCATCGCTAAAGCGACGGAGGCGATGCAAAGTTGCCTCGATCTCGCCCCACAGTTTGCGAAGGCCAGTGAAACGCTTGCCAATAGCCTGCTCAATGACGGCAAGTTACTTGTCCTAGGGACAGGGGCCTCCGCTGCACTGGCGCAAATATTCGTGGCGCATTTAATGCATCGCTTTGATCGCGAACGGCCGGGACTCCCAGCAATTGCACTCTCCGCGGATGTGGTCACCATGAGTGCTCTGATGGATGAACCACAGTCAGATCAATACGCACGACAAATTCGGGCACTCGCCAAAGCCGGAGATGCCATGGTGGTGATCTCTGCGACAGGACATCGCGCCAATCTGACCCAAGCAGTGATTGCAGCGCGTGAGTGTCAACTGCCTGTCGTCGCGCTGACCGGAGCAGACGGTGGAGATATTGCACCCTTGCTTCAACATACGGATACTGAGCTCCGGGTGCGCTCATCGCATGCCACGACAGTCCGTGAGCAGCATTTGATGATGATTCATTGTCTCAATGAATTGATCGATGCCCACATATTCGGATAAGAGGACCCCACATGAAACTGTTATCAACGCTCCTGACCGTTTCCCTGCTTGGCCTTGGTGGCTGCGCACAAGTCATCGAGAACACGGCCGAGGGGCCGATCGAGACGCGCGAGGGAACGCGGACTTTGGGTACGCTCGTCGAAGATAAGTCGATTGAAACAAAAGCGCTGGTCAATATGCGCAAGGCCAGCGAGGAGTTGAAAGCAAGTCACCTCAATGTCACCAGTTACAACGGGCTCGTGCTGCTAACCGGCCAAGTCCCGAGTGAAAATGCGCGACGCCTGGCGACAGACATCACAGCCCAGGTCCAGAAAGTACGCCGAGTCGAAAATCAATTGGCGGTCGCTGGGCCAACAACAGCCTTGGTCCGCTCAAACGATGTCGTCATCAGCACCAAGATCCGCGCGGCACTGTTGAACGAACTAGGGTTTGAGTTGGCAAATCGGATTAAGGTCACCACCGAAGAAGCAACCGTTTATTTGCTGGGGCTAGTCACTCGCACAGAAGCTGAGGCCGTCACTCAGATCGCGCAAGGTGCCTTTGGTGCGAA
>RFUY01000338.1 GCA_009922705.1 Gammaproteobacteria bacterium | reverse complement strand
GGTGCGTCCCTGTTGATTTGGCTGTAGTAGCGCACCTCGGTCGGGGTGCGCTTTTTACAATTAACGCGTTGGGTAGGCACCGGCCACCTGTGCCCCACGCTAAACGTTGCCCAATCGGCGGTTAAAAGGGCGATGTCCTCGGCGCACTGGGGTTGGCCGCAGTGGGTCCGCAGAACCAGCACATCAAGGCCGCTCTCTAAGGGGTCGCTGTAGATCAGCGAGAACAATGGGGACTTGATGTCCCCGATCGGGCTGAGCGAGCCCCAACGCAACGTATGTACGCGGGTTTGCCGGTTTTGTGGATGCTTGGTCTCGGTCACAACGAGCACGGTTGGGTGTAGCCATTGGTCTGGGTTAGCCCGCACTGCATTGACAACCCGCTCTTTGCCCTGGGTCTGAACCCAAACCGCTAGGTCAATGAAGAGGGCCATTTGCATGGCATACAGCGCCAACGCAAAAATGGTCAGGGCAAGAGCCAGACCAGCCCAAAGCTCGCTTTTGAAACCATGGGACGTAGCTGTCCGGCGATCCATCAATCTCTCCTTGGCAAGTGCCCGGCGCGACAAAACACCAGCGCCTTACCCCTAAGACGGATGAGCCAAGGAAATGTCAGGGAAGGTGAGGCGTGTTGCTGAGCTGCCACCCCTGCAAGATGAAAAATTGGCAGAATGACCAGCTACGGAGTGCCAAATTCAGTGAAAAAAATCTTGTACGTGGATATGGACAACGTCCTGGTTGATTTCCCAACTGGGATTGAGCGAATTGACCCCGAACTCAGGGCCGAATATGAGGGAAGGCTAGATGACGTCCCTGGAATATTTGCCCTCATGGAGCCCCTCAAGGGGGCGGCGGAGGCCTATCAAACGTTGAGTGAGGTGTTTGATGCCTACATCCTGTCCACGGCACCATGGGATAACCCCTCGGCTTGGTCAGACAAACTGTCCTGGGTTAAGCGGCATCTTGGTGCCCCAGCCTACAAACGGCTGATCCTGTCTCATCATAAGAATCTAAATGCAGGTGATTTCTTGATTGATGATCGCCTAAAGAACGGAGCGGATAGATTCTGCGGCGAGCACATTCACTTTGGGACGGATCGGTTTCCGAATTGGCAGGCAGTCACTGGTTACCTCTTGTCTAAA
>RFUY01000337.1 GCA_009922705.1 Gammaproteobacteria bacterium | reverse complement strand
CGTGCGGGCATTGGCGAGTTCAGTTAACCCGAATAGGGTCACGCCTGCTGTGGCGGTTGCACCTGCTGCCATAAAGCCTCGCCGCGATAGGCGACGCGACAAAATGGATCCAAAATATTCAGGGGTAGGCTTGTGATACATAAGCGGGCGGTCCATGCCGATCAAGGTGCAAGTTCGTGGGGAGATTGCTCCGAATTTGTGACAACAACGTGTCAAGTTCCAGGCAGTCCCTCAAGTACTGTGACAAAAAATATTCCTTTGCCTTCACGAAGTTTTTTGGCAGCCGTATATTCAGCAGAGCGCCAAAAACCCCAAGCCGCTTCTTTCGATGGGAACTTGGCGATCAAAATGCTTTCGTTACGAGGTTCTCCCTCAGCAATTTCTACTTTCGGAGCGGGCGTAACGGTTAAATAATGCCCGCCAAACTTTTCATAGATAGGCGGTAGCGCTGCATTATAGGCTTTGAAGCCTTCAAGGTCGGTGACCGTGCCTTGAACTACTAAATAAGCGGGTGTCATCGTGGTAAACCCTCCTGTTTGCGCGCTTCGACGACCGCTGGTCGCGCAGCGATTCGGTCATGATAATCTTTGAGAACCGGCCAAGTTCCCAGATCGATGTTCACATATCGGCACCAGCTGAGCACGGTGTACAGATAGGCGTCAGCGACGGTGAAGACGTCACCGAGCAGAAAGTCTCGCCCAGCCAATATTTCCTCTGCGTATCGTAATCGCCGATCCAGTAGGGCTTTCGCCGCTTCTTTTTGCGCGTCGGTGCTTCCCGGGGCAAAAAATGGCGAGAAGCTTTTATGGATTTCAGAGTTGATGTAGCCGAGCCACTCGTGAAGACGGTAGCGTTCCATCGTCCCCGGCGCCGGAGCGAGTCCCGACGCAGGCGCTTGGTCAGCGATAAAAGGCAGGATGGCCGTACCTTCCGTCAACACCGAACCATCATCGAGCTCTAATGCCGGGACGTAAGCTTTCGTCGTGACTTCTGCGAAATCTCGGCCCGCCGCCATTTTTGCGCCTCGACCTTCGACCTTGACGAGCTCAACGTCGATACCCGCCTCCCGGAGGGCGATATGCGAGGCGAGTGAGCACGCCCCGGGACTGAAATAAAGCTTCATGCAAGATCCTCGTTACA
>RFUY01000336.1 GCA_009922705.1 Gammaproteobacteria bacterium | reverse complement strand
GTGCGTTTCGTGGTTGACCACGACTTTTTCTTAGGCCTGTGGGGGTGACATGTTGAAGTATTCGCGCATCGCAGGTACGGGTAGTTATTTGCCAAGTAGGGTGATGACTAACCTCGATCTCGAAAAAACGATCGACACCTCTGATCAGTGGATTCAGGAGCGCACCGGGATTCGTCAGCGACACATCGCAGCTGAAGGGCAAACGACGGTAGATTTGGGCACTGAGGCGGCGCGTCGCGCACTGGAGGCCGCCGAGGTGGATCCGTCTGAAGTCGACCTGATTGTATTTGGAACCACCTCACCGGACTTGGTATTTCCCAATTGCGCAGCGCTACTGCAGGATCGGCTCGGGATTCGTAACCAGTGTCCAGCGCTCGGCTTGGAAGCTGCGTGCAGTGGATTTGTCTATGGTTTATCCGTTGCAGATAAATATGTTCGTCTTGGTGAGTCCAAATGTGCCCTGGTGGTCGGTGCGGAAACCTTAAGTCGTATTGTGGATTGGACAGACCGCGGTACTGCGATCCTATTTGGCGATGGGGCCGGAGCTGTCGTGCTGAAGGGCGATGATAAGCCGGGTATTCTCTCAACTCATCTACATGCAGATGGCTCGTTCAAAGATTTATTGTATTGCTCGGGTGGACCTTCACGCGGGTACCATCAGGATGAGCAGGGTCGTATTGATGCCTTCATCCGTATGAGCGGTAATGAAGTGTTCAAGGTTGCAGTGAAATCTTTGGGCTCTATCGTCGATGAAACGTTAGCAGCGAACGGACTTGACCAGTCGGCCATCGATTGGTTGGTGCCACATCAAGCGAATATTCGCATCATTCAGGCAACTGCTAAAAAGCTGGAGATGCCGATGGAGCGGGTGATCGTGACGGTGCAAGATCATGGCAATACATCGGCGGCATCAGTGCCGCTTGCGCTCGACACCGGTGTACGCGATGGGCGTATCAAGCGCGGTGATCTGGTCTTACTCGAAGCCTTTGGTGGTGGGTTGACTTGGGGTTCGGCACTCATTCGATATTGAATGCGCAATCGGACACCCACATCACTGGGCGATCAGGCACTTAGGGCAAGGACAAAAAAACGCCGCGCTTTTGGGCGCGGCGTTTTGATTGCCCGAAGGCAGATCGCGAA
>RFUY01000335.1 GCA_009922705.1 Gammaproteobacteria bacterium | reverse complement strand
GTTGATGGATAACCTGGAGGTCCTCAACCAAAGCGCTGATGGGGGAAGTTGGGGCCGCGCTGCGACCAATGATCTGTTGCGCCACCGGATCAAAATCCGCTCGCTGAACTTTATGCGCGGACGCACCTTCCTCAACCGATTTGTTATTTTGGACGAAGCCCAAAATTTAACCCCGAAACAAATGCGTGCACTGGTCACTCGCGCAGGCCCGGGTACGAAAGTCGTTTGCTTGGGCAACCTCGCCCAGATCGATACGCCCTATCTTACCGAAACGACCTCTGGTCTGACCTTCGTCGTGAATCGCTTTCAGGGCTGGGCGCATGCGGGGCATCTGACACTCAAACGCGGCGAACGCTCACGCCTCGCGGCTTATGCGTCTGATGCGCTGTGAAGTGTCTCGCTTTGCAGGCATGCGCTGTGAACTAAGTGCGGAACACTCGGTCCATCAAACGGTATGACTAACTCGCACCGTGTCCGGCCAAACCGCGCTGTCACGCCTCGGCCCCGTGGGGTCCGCTGGAGTGGCTGGGCGCTCGCCTGCTGGCTCGTGGTGGGACCGGTTGCGAGCACCCTTTACCCTGAGCCAGCCCACGCGCAGGCGGCAGGCATGGATCTCCCCGATATTGGCTCGGGTGCCGACTCCACCCTCACCCTCAATGATGAATATCAGATTGGTCGCTCGGTGGTCCGAGGGCTGCGCGAACAGGGACTTATCTTAGAAGACCCCGAAATCAACGATTACCTGCAAAATCTAGGCAACCGCATTGCCGCTCAGGTACCCGACTCCAACCAACGATTCAATTTCTTTGTGATTCGTGATTCGGGAATCAATGCCTTCGCCTTGCCGGGCGGATTCATTGGCGTTAACCAGGGTTTAATTACCGCCACCACCAGCGAATCGCAATTGGCAGGTGTACTCGCGCACGAAATCGCCCATGTGACACAGCGGCATATTGCCCGTGCGATCCAGGCGCAGGGCCGACAAAGCATTGCCGCGACTGCCGCCATGCTTGCCGCCATTCTCATTGGCATCACGACGGGCGCGAGCGATGCAGTACAGGCTGGGATGGTCATCGCGCAAGGGACAGCCGCTCAACAGCAAATCAATTTCACGCGCTCGAATGAATATGAAGCGGATCG
>RFUY01000334.1 GCA_009922705.1 Gammaproteobacteria bacterium | reverse complement strand
AGTCGAATTCGCTACTGCTGAAGAAACTATTTCAGCTGTTCGTAATGGCGAAGCTGATGCAGTTTTAGCAGATGGCGATTACCTTTTACCAATTATTACTGAATCAAATGGCGAGTTTGCTGCAGTTGGGGAAGTGCCAATTGGTGGCGGCGTTGGTATGGGCATCAGAGAATCTGATGGTGATTTAAGAGCCACTATGGATAAAGCGATTACTTCAATGAAGGAAGATGGCACATTGAATGCTTTAATCAGAAAATGGTTTGGTAAAGACGCTCTTACCTACTAATTATATCTAATTTATTTTAATAAATATGAAGACGGTTAATCCGTCTTCATATCTTAATAGCTTACTGTTGTTATTCACTCTTCTGATCATGGACCTCCTGATGGTGGGAGTGTTGAGTGTGCGCACGGAGATTGTAGTTGAGGAACGTCTTGCAATGTCACGCCAGATGGGTTTCCCAGAAGAGGCCCTGCGCTCCATTGAAAGCGAGACTCGTGCTCTAGGGCCGAGTTGGGCTCTTCAGGCTGCAGTGTTGTCCATCTTTCTAAAGGCAATCGTGATTGCTGCCTTTGCGATGTTGGTCTCAACCTTTTCTAGCAGCACCCTGTTCACGGCCATAGTCAGTGTTTTGATGTTTGCGGTTGGTCATTTCCAGGCCTATGCACGAGATTTCTATCTGCAATCGGGCGAGGCTGGGCAAACGATTTTGACCAAGGCTGTGGCTCTCATCTTTACCTTGGTCATCCCCGACTTTCAGATTTTCAATGTGTCAGACGGATACATTGAGAATCCCGAGACCTCCACGGCGGTGGTGTCGATCTTCTTTTCCCGCACCACGAGTCGTGCCGAGCTCAGTCCGAAGCGGTCACGGGCCAACCGTTCGTCCGGCATTGGCTGCACCAGGCGATGGTGCATTGCGATGGGCGCAAGATGTCGAAGTCGACCGGCAATCTCGTGTTCGTCGGCGATCTCCGAGAACGTCACGATGGTGCTGCGATCCGGCTCGCGCTGTTGTTGCACCGTTATCGGCGGCCGTGGAATTGGCTCTTCATAAAATGGCGTAAGGACAATCATGATTAACGTCAATCAGATCACATCACAGCTGGCCAAGATGCCAGACGCGCAGTTGCAACAGTT
>RFUY01000333.1 GCA_009922705.1 Gammaproteobacteria bacterium | reverse complement strand
GTCTGTGCAGTTGAAATGGCCAAACGATTTATATCTCGAGCAACGTAAGCTGGGTGGGCTGTTGATCGAGCTCTCTGGAGATCCGTTGGGGCATGTGCGCGTGGTGGCAGGTCTGGGTTTGAATCTGGCGTCGGTGTCGCTTGACGATGCACCACCGATGGCCGCGTTGCGTGATGTCGGTTGCCTCTGGTCAGACATCGCGACTGCCGCTCTCATGAGCGCGATGTGGCAGTGCCTCATTGAGTTCCCTGCGCAAGGTTTTTCATCGTACCGTGCGCGTTATCAGTCTCGGTGCTTACTGACAGGGCGTCCGGTGGTGGTTGAGGGTGCGTATTCTGTTGATGGGGTGTGCCGTGGTGTGGATACACACGGTCAACTCATTGTCGAGACTGAGCAAGGATTGCAACGCGTCAATGCGGGTGAGGTTAGTGTGCGATGGCAGTGATTGCGTCATTAGATCTGGGGAATACACGGCTCAAATGGTGGTTGGATGGTTCAGACTGGTCTGAGCAAGGCGCAATTGCGAATGACGCTCTAGAGTCTGGATTGCGGGCGTTACCGTGGTCATTGATCACTGAGGTGCGGATTGGTTCGGTCCGTGATGCGCCCACGACGACGGCAATTTCCGTGCTGATCGATAGTCTCTCTGCCCCCACGTGTCGCGTCGTGCAGGTGGCCGCTCGGCCATGGCCCGGGACATTGGTGTTCCCGTCGACAGACCTTGCTCAGATCGGGATCGACCGCTACCTCGCGCTGCTGGCGGCAGTGGATCTCCAACAACACTGCGTGGTCATTGATTCAGGGACCGCGTTGACTGTCGACATTGTTGCTGAGGGCGTGCATCAAGGTGGGTACATCGTGCCTGGGTTGCATCTGGCGTGGCAGTCTTTAGTGTCTCAGACCGATCGCATCCGGATGTCGAACGAGGCGCTCTATGATGCCAAGCTGCCTCCGGGATACGTCACCCAGACGTGCGTTGATCATGGGGTTCGGTTAGCGCTTGTGTCTCTGTGTCGACACACCATCTTAGATCAGGCTGACGCGGAAAGTTGTCTCGTGTTAGTCACCGGTGGTGCCGGTGAGTGGCTTATTCCCCATCTGCCGGGGAGGGTGAACTACCGACCCGACCTCGTGAAGCAAGGAATGGACCGCTATTTTTC
>RFUY01000332.1 GCA_009922705.1 Gammaproteobacteria bacterium | reverse complement strand
CAGTAGCCATTGGCTGACGCCGCCACTAAGAATAATTTCACTCCCGGCGGGATAGGCTTGAATCGGGTCAATCCGCTGAGCAAGTCCGACATCCTGACCTGCAACTGCCTGGGCGATGGTCTCAGCCATCCGAGCGATCAACGCGTCGAGTGCGGACGGCTCAAGTTGCGTTCCATTGGCTGGAACTTGGCCATCAGCCGTGTATAGCGCAATGGTGGGTTCGCCATGATTGACGATGCCCTCAGGAGACACTTGCAAAATACGACCGCCAATCTCTATCGCGGTCAACTCATGCACTTTGCCATCCACACAATGGGTAATCTTGGTGGTACCGCCACCAATATCGACATTTAACACGGGCCCCTGCTTAGAAGCAGCGATCGAGCCCGATCCATAAGCAGCCAAGGTCGACTCGAGCCGATCACCAGCACTGATCGAGATAAACTTCCCACTAAATGCCGCTAACACATCCGCGATTTCACGGGCATTCTGCCGACGTCACCAGACTCAATCTGGTCTCGTGTTACTTGCGCACTTGCAAGCGCCTCATCAATCATGGACTCGAGGACTGCGCCATCGATTTGCGCTCGGCCCTCGCCACCAAACGGAGTCTTCAACACCGGGCTTTGATGAATCACCTTTGCTTCAGTGACCGTGTACCGATTGTGTCCACGCACTAAAGTCAACTGTGACAGGGACACATGACTCGTCGCAGAGCCAATGTCGAGTCCGAGTGTGATCATATTGATCACATCGGCTTCGACCAGTGCACGTTCAGCAGAGGTAAATTTCATAGCGGATCCTCTCAAAGATTCGCAGGTTTTTCGTAACGATGCGGCTCCATCCGAGAGGTCGCACCACTTTCCTTCAGGCAGCGATGGAATTCCTCACGGATATACGGATCTTCCTGCCAGTAGGGAATCGATGTTCCCCCTTCGTGAATATCCATCGCCGTGTAGTCGATGGTCTTCTGACCAGGGGCCGCGCCAGGCAACATGCTCGGGTGGTTCGGTCCAAACCAAGCCGTCAAGCGGAACGGCTCATCCGACACGTTAAAATGCTGGTGATACCAACGCGCACCACCTGGAGCCGCGCTCACGCAGCCGCCATACTCATAGTCCACACGAACAACTTGGTCTTCCTTGCCCGACTTCCAAGGATTGACGCCG
>RFUY01000331.1 GCA_009922705.1 Gammaproteobacteria bacterium | reverse complement strand
CCATAAAGGAAACTCACTGGCTTACCGTAGGCCCTACGCAAAAAGACATAATCGCCGCCCGAGGCGGGCATCATCGAGGCGAGCTCGGCATAACAAAGCGCGCCCAAAAGCGATAACAAACCGGCTGCGAGCCACACCCCCATAACGATCAAGGGATCATCGACATTGCAGGTCATCACGCGGGTCTTGAGAAATACCCCGGTGCCCACCACATTCGCCACATTAATGGCGATGCCGGCCCAGAGCCCTAACCCTCGATTTAAGGTGGTTTGCATGGCCGCAAGTGTAGGGCCTCTTGGCCGTCAATGCGCGACCGAGGTGCCTGCATAAATCAAATTAAGCATCCGTATAGCTTGCGCTCGATCGCAGCTTGAGATATCAAACTAGCGGCTTGGTCAATCGATCCAATCTGAGGGATCCCAAAGCAATAAGAATTAGGCGAGAGGGATGTTGACCACGGCCTCGAAATCACAACAGGACAGCCACTGTCAGGGAGAAAACCATCGTGAATAAATACTATTCGAAGCCTCGGTCGATCAACGCCGTCGGACTTGCCATCCTTACTGCGCTGAGCACTCCGATTCAGGCTCAGGACGACGCGCTCCAAGAAGTAATCGTGACGGCTAATAAGCGCGAGCAAACGCTGCAGGATATTCCAATGAATGTCACCGTGTTGGACTCGGTAGCCATTGAGGAGCGGGGCATTTATCGACCCGAGGACTACTTACGATCACTTGCGGGTGTCTCAACCCCCGGTGGCGATAGTTACTTCATTATTCGAGGTCTGAATACTTCGGTCGCGCAGCGATCCTCGGGTATGACGAATACCTTCGTCGATGAGATCTCACAAGGTATTACCAATCTCTATGACATTGAACGTATTGAGGTCCTGAGAGGCCCGCAGGGCACGCTTTACGGATCAAGCGCCGTTGGCGGAACGATCCGTTACATCACTAAGCAACCTGACCCTACGACATTCGCGGGTAACGTGACCCTAGAAGTTTTAGATAAGCATCTTGCCAAAGATACGGGCTACACCCTCAATGGTATGTTGAACGTACCATTAACAGACACCCTCGCGTTCCGTGCCGTGGGCACGTCGGGTAAGGATCCGGGCTTTTATCAGAATATTGCCACGGGCCGTAAAGATGTGGGGACGTCTGAGGACA
>RFUY01000034.1 GCA_009922705.1 Gammaproteobacteria bacterium | reverse complement strand
TAATGAAGAGCGGAATCGCACTGAGTGTGAAGGAATTGAGCACATTCCACACTGCATCAAGGGCGACATAGGTTGCGTTATTTGCAAGGAATTCGAGGATAAGAAGCCCGGTTAATCCCAGTGCTGCACCCAAGGCTAACCCAGAGCCCGCAAACACCAGTAATCCGCCAACCAAGACACTCCAGAATGCGAGCATGGCTACTGTGCCATTGCGGATGCAGAGTGCGGCTGTGTCTTCTTGCTAAACGACCGCCTTGTGAGGAAGGCGATCAGCGTCAGGAAGAGTGAGAGCGGGAAAAGTGCCATCCAGGGGTACAAGAGGAGCCGGCCCACTTCAGTTTTAATCTGCCTGTTGATCGCGAATTCGAGCCATGGCAGGCAGAGAATCAACAGCCACAGGCAGAACACAGCACCGAACACCGAGGCGATTACTTCAACCGCAGAACGCCATCGCTCCGGGAGCACAGAGACGACGGCGACGATACGCACATGCTCGGCGCGGAGCGTCGTCAGTGGCAGTGCTAAGAAGAACGCAGTGGTCATCAACAAACCGACCAGTTCTTCTGTAAAGCTTAAGGGGGCAAACGCGAAATAACGCATCGAAACACCCGCGCCGATCAGGACTACGATGCCACCGCTGGCGATGGCAGCAAGAATACTCAGCCCCCAAAGCAGTTGTTCCAGTCTTCGGTAGAGGCCAACACTCTCAGTGCCGGCCTCTACGCTGACCTTGCGGTCGTCTGACGTCAAAATCAGCGACCAAGCACCCGAAGAATTCGCTCTCGATATTCGGGCGCCTTGCCGCCCGCATCCTGAGCAAGCTCCAGCCACGTTGACGATGCCGCCTCAAGGAATGCGGCCCGATCGGTCTCGGAGAATGGCTCTAGGAAGACAACCCCTTGCTCAGTGAGTTTCGCGCGTGCCGCTTGTTCGCGCGCTTCCGCTTGTGAGTACTCGTTTGTACGCTCCCAAACCCGCGCGGCTGCGGTGCTCACGGCCGAACGCTCGTCTGCACTTAATCCATCCCACGCGCCCTTTGATGCCCCTAAAACATAGGGGACCCCAGCGACTGGGTAGAGGTAGGACGCGTATTTAGTAACTTCGTGGAGAGAGATTGTGTGCGCAAAGAGCGCTGGGTAGACGGCACAGTCAACCACACCTGTTTGGAGTGCGACATAGAGATCATTTTGACCCACGATTTGGGCTGAGACCCCGAGCTTAGTAAAGGTTTGAACTTGATCATTGCTCCAGACGCGCAGTTTCTTCTTGCGAAGGTCGGCCAATGATCTGACAGGTTCTTCACGACAGAAAATGGACGCTTTTAACAATGGCAGCGCCATGAAACCGGTGGGCACGATGTCCAGGTCACTGAGTACTTCGGTATAGATTGTCTGGATTTCTGGCAATGCCGAGATCAATTCATCGGGGCTACCCACGGATCCTTGGATCATCACTGCATTGAGTGCAGGCACGTCACGACCAAGATAGTTCGCCCAGACAAGGCCCATTTCGACGGCTCCACGCGGAAGCCAGCGGGCAACATCATTGTCTTTGAGGTTCAAAGACCCACCATGGAATACGTTGATTTTGAGGCTGCCACCGCTCAGTTCGGCAACCTCGTTCGCAAACGTCTCGAGTTGCTTGGATTCGCCGCGACCCTCTGGAAGGCCGTTATTAAACTTCCATTCAGCAGCGCTGGCCCCTGTTGAGGCGAGCACGACAACGAGCGTGCCCAAAATGTGATTCAGTCGTTTCAGCATCATGTTTCTCCTTATTTTTGCGAGTCTAGGCATGACACGACTGTGCTTCAATGTACGGACTAGACCGAATGCTTATTAGCATGTGCCTGATACGTCGTCAAAACTCATTGGTTTGAGTTCGCGACGGAGTGCTTTGCACTCAACCCCGATGTACAGGTCCCTATCCGCACGTCTTTTTCGTCGAGGCTTTAGTCAGTGTGTTACCGGGCCATAAGGCCGAGATGGGATATGCCGAGTGGTTCAATCCTTGTGATTAAGATCGACCATTACTTTGTAACGAATAACCCACATGCAGTCTTCGATTAAGCGAATGAACTGATCGAATAATTCTGATTTCGGCGCGCTCACGTCACTGATAGGTTGCGTGTCAGTTTTTGAAACGACCTTTTAAATGCTTGAGTCTGAGCGATCCGGTTTCGAGCATTCAAAATGTTGTGACGACCGTTGCTTGCGGACACGCCGACTAAGCGTCCATGCATACCGCTTCGTACAAGGAAGAAAAATGCCATTCAATACCTATCGTCCAGAACTCATGGGATCCGCTCGGATAAATGTTGCTGGCCCTATCGTGTGCGGGTCATGGCAATCGGTCGAATTGGTCTATACCGCGGGTCACTTTGGTATTGATGACAGCGGGAGTATCAAAATTTGCTTCCGATCCGCCTCTGATCAAACTCGATTTCAGATGACGGACCCAACTGCGGCGGGATTTGTGTCGATTCGTACGTCTAATGGAGCCCCGGTTAAGACCTGGTTTGAAAGTAATCGAAACATTCGACCTTGGCACCATACGCTTTATATCCAGTGTGGTCGTTTCCTCTCGGAAGGGGATCAAATTCAGGTCGTCTTTGGTGATACATCTAAAGGTGCTCCTGGGTTTAGGACTCAAACTTTTGCGGAAAGGACCTTTGAGTTTCGAGTGCATGTGGATGCCTTTGCCACATATGACTACGTCATGCTACCGGCTGAGCAACAGCCAACGATGCAATTAGTGCCTGGGCCTGCGGCTCGCTATCGTGCGGTACTTCCAACATTGCGATTTGTTGATGATTCTTTTGACTTAGCAATCAAGGTTGAAGACCGCTGGGGGAATCCCACGAGCGATGTGGACTCGCTATTGATGCTAAAACCTTCACGTCGAGTCGAGGGGTTGCCGGATTCGGTACTAATGCGTGAGTGTGATGGGATCCTCAAGGTTTCAGGTCTGCGGGTTTCTGAGGCGGGTCATCTTTCGATTGATGTGTATCAGGCTGAGGAGAGGGTCGCACGGTCAAATGTGCTCGTGAGCACACAGTCACGCCAGTTCCGCCACTATTGGTCGGATATGCATGGTCAAAGTGAAGAGACCGTAGGAACCAATTCTGCCCGCGAGTATTTCACGTTCGCGCGTGATAAGGGTCTGGTTGATATTAGTGGCCACCAGGGAAATGATTTTCAGATTACCGATACGTTTTGGGACGAATTAAACCAGTTGACAGCTGAATTCGATGATCCCGGTCGCTTTCTCGCGATCCCAGGGTACGAGTGGTCTGGGAATACATCGGTGGGTGGCGATCATAACGTTTGGTATCGCACCGAAGGTCGTCCAATATATCGAGCGCATCGGGCGCTCGTTATGGAAGACAGCCAGGCCGAGCACGATTGTTTAGATGCCAATGCGCTATTCACTAAACTGGCCGATGAGGATGCGTTAATCGTGGCCCACGTTGGGGGCCGCTATGCGGATGTGAAGTATGCACATAGCGCGAAGTTAGAGCCCTCAGTCGAAGTACATTCGGCTTGGGGCACTTTTGAGTGGATCGTTGATGAGGCTCTGAGTTCCGGCTATCGAGTTGGCATCGTCGCAGCCTCAGATGGACACAAAGGGAGACCTGGTGCCAGTTATCCTGGCGCGTCAAAGTTTGGTTCCTATGGTGGACTGACCTGCCATCTTTTGCCCGAGCTGACACGGGATGCCCTATTTGCCGAGTTTCGTCAGCGGCATCACTATGCAACAACTGGGTGTCGAGCCTTTATTGATGTTCGTCTCGGCTCCCTGAAAAATGCGACTCGAGAAATCCCATCTGGTGTTGAGCGGATTGATGAGGCGTTAATGGGAGACATCGTTGTTTGCGAGAACACGGAGCTCAACTTTCAGTTCGATATTGCGGGGCATTCCGGTATCGAGCGTATTGAGATACGAGACGGCTCGGATTTGTTGGACTGCATCCGACCTGATTACGAGGGTCGAGAGCGAGGCCGACGGCTTCGTGTGCAATGCGAGGGCGCCGAATACAAAGGGCGTGGTCGCCTCGTCAGTTGGGACGCTTCGGTTCAGTTTTCTAAGGCAACCATTCAACGGACAGCAGCATTCAACTTTTGGAATCCGGATAAACCCGTTCAGGTTTCTGGATCTCTTGCGCACTGGTCGAATGTTACAACCGGTGGTATGCACTGTGTTGACGTTTGGTTGGACAATGCGTCGGACGGTCATTTGACGTTTGAGAGTCAAGTGACGACTTTCACCGTGCCGTTGTCCGATATGCAAGCGACAGACTATCTCGTCCCCTGCGGTGGACTCGACAAGGCCGTGCGTATTTTTAGATTGCCAGACGCTCCCTTGCCCAACCTGTTCACTGAGATGCGAACGATAACGCTGCAGGCTCACCAGGAACGCCGTCTGTATCTTAAGGTGATTTTCGAGGATGGTCATATGGCATGGACGAGTCCGATTTTTGTACGACAGCCCGAATGAAATCGCGTTTGAGTGATTATGAATTTTCGGTGACTTCTGGAATGTCTTAGGTAACACTCAAACGGATCGATGCGATCGAGAGGTGGTTACCTTGAATCTGAAGTCTCTGCGTGTATTCGTCAATATCCTCGAAGAAGGAACATTGGCGCGTGCAGCGGATAAGATGTTTTTGAGTCAGTCCGCGGCCAGTCGTTTGATCCAGATCCTCGAGGATGAATTCCAGACAAAGCTCTTCGTGCGCGACAAAAAACGGTTGATTCCCACCCCATGTGGAGAGCGCTTTTATCCAGAGGCGCTAAGAATTCTATCTAGCATTCAAGCACTGCCCGCGTATTTTGATCAAATTAAGGCCGAGTCTGCCGCGCCTTTAAAAATCATTTGCCACCCTCGTTTGATTAGCGGATTGGTTGTGCCTGCCATGACCCGTTTCGCAGCGCAAGAGCCGGACATTAAAATTAATCTTGAGGTGCATCCGAGGCGCTATTTTGGGCAGCAGTTGATGCATGACACCTACGATATCGCAGTCTCAAATCTCCCTTTGCCAGTCGACCACCTCAGTGTTGAAACGTTGGCAACGTCTGAAATAAAGGTGGTTTTGCCAAAAGGCCATGCTCTTGAAATACATCCTATCTTGACGCCAGACCTTGTGCGTAATGAGCGTTATATTGCTTTGGATGAAACAACGTTACTGCGGCAGTTAACAGATCTTGAAATGGCAAAGAGTGGGCAAGTATTGCGACCAGCCTATGAAGTTTCGAGTGCATCTGCAGCGCTTGGATTAGTGCGTAATGGGCTTGGTGTGACTTTGACCGATCAAGTGATGTTTGATCGTGACCTGTCCGAGCAGATTTCGCTTCGGCCCTGGCGTCCGCGTACGCAAATTCAAGTTGGTTTTTGTCTCGGGCATAACACGACGCTACACCCCAGTCTCTCTGCATTTCAGGAGTGTTTGATCGCAGTCAGCGGGGAGCAGTGGTAACGCTTTGTCTGCCCCGTCTAGCGTATGGGGATTATCGTGTTCGATAAATTCGATGATACGCACAGATAATTCTAATTTTTTTGCGCTCTGGTCTTCGTTAGTTTGCATACACCGCGGTATCGGTGTGATTCTCGTGAGGTACCCGTTGCAACTGTAAGGATAACTGTCGTGCATCTTGCGTCTTTTTCTCACGGATTATTCAAATCGTGCTGATCTATCTTCTTCGACGGTTTGGATTGGCGTGCTGGGTTGCTCTGTGTGTTTCGATCCTCACATTCGCGCTATTGCATTTCTCGATTGATCCTGCGATTGCGATGGCCGGTGAGGATGCGACCTCTGAGGACATTGAATTGATCCGTATTGCTTACGGATACGATCGGCCAGTCTGGATTCAGTTTGGTGAGTGGTTTCTTCGGGCGATTCAAGGCGATTTTGGCGTCAGCCCATATTTTGGATTACCAGTGCAAGATTTAATTTTAGATCGGATGCCTGTGACCTTCACGTTAGGGGCCTTGTCCATTGTATTTGCGCTTGGCTTCGGAATTCCCTTGGGAGTTCTTGCAGCAATTTATCCGAATACATGGATCGATCGCGTGTCTCTATCTGTGGGCGTGTTTGGGCAAGCGATTCCAAATTTCTGGTTCAGCTTGCTGTTGATGATCATCTTTGCAGTGCAACTGCAGTGGCTTCCCGTCTCGGGTTCAGACTCCATATGGTCTTATGTCCTACCAACGATTGTGCTGGGAACTAATGCAATCCCTCCGATCATGCGTCTCACGCGGACCGGCATGCTAGACACATTGTCTGCTGACTATATTCGCACCGCCTGGGCAAAAGGGCTCCCGCCGCACATCGTATTTTTTAAACATGCACTTCGAAACGCGATTATTCCGGTGGTTGCTGTTGCATCAATCCAGGCGGCGCACCTTTTGGGTGGCTCCATTGTGGTTGAGAGTGTCTTTGCATTGCATGGCTTAGGGATGCTCGCTTATGAGTCCATCTTGCGGTCGGATATACCAACAATGCAGGCGGTTATTTTGATATTTTCGGCTTTTTTTATTGGGTTTTCGGCGCTTTCCGATGTTTTGAACGCCTACTTTGATCCCCGTATTCGAGTGCAGTAGATGGCTGAGATATTGCAAAGTCCTGGGGAAAACCCAGCCGACGAGTTGACGCCAGGCCAGGTGCTGCGCCAACGGATTTTAAATCATCAGGGGATTATTCTCGGTTGCCTCTTACTTCTGATCATCATCCTGATGGCTCTCTTGGCCCCCGTGCTTGCTCCTCACGATCCTTATCAGCAGGTCCTTTTGAATCGGCTTAAACCACCGGCTTGGATGACTGGTGGGTCTTGGACCTATCCTTTAGGCACAGATCATCTTGGTCGTGATTACTTGAGTCGTCTGATGTACGGGGCACAGATTTCATTGTTGATCGGTGTCGCGACCGCGGTGATTTCAGGGGTGATCGGCGTGGGCCTGGGTTTAATTGCTGGCTATTTTGGCGGGCGAGTGGATCAGCTGGTGATGTTTTTGGTCACTGTGAAGCTGAGTGTTCCTACGATTTTGGTTGCCTTAGCGGTTGTGCAATTAGTCGGTGGATCCCTCCAAGTGGTGATTCTCGTTTTGGGACTATTACTGTGGCATCAGTTCACTATTGTGACGAGATCTGTCACGTTGCAAATTCGGGACATGGATTATGTGACTTCGGCGAAAACGCTTGGTTTGTCAACGTCGCGCATTCTCTTTACCGAAATTCTGCCTAATATCGCCAATCAAATCATCGTCGTACTGACGCTAACGATGGCATCAGCCATTGTGATTGAGGCTGCACTGTCATTTTTGGGTGTTGGCGTACAACCGCCTCTGCCGTCATGGGGAATTATGATTTCTGAAGGCAAGGAGCACATTTTCTTTCGGCCATGGTTGGTCATTATTCCTGGCGTTGCATTATTGGCTCTAGTGCTCGGAATTAATCTATTAGGCGATGGTCTTCGCGACGTCACCGTACCTCAAGGACGTAGCTGATGGGAATGCAAAGTCAGTCCTTTGTTCGTGTCCGAAATCTCTCGATCGACATCCCTGTCACAAACGGAATTCTGCACGCTGTTAGAGATGTTTCTTTTGAGATTCCGAAGGGGAAAACGCTTTGCGTTGTGGGGGAGTCCGGCTCTGGTAAGTCGATGTTAGCTCTCGGATTGATTGGTTTGCTGCCACATCGCGCCACATGTGTCTCGACAGAACTCTCTATCGGTGGTGTTGAGATGCGAGGGCTCTCTGGTGCTGAGTTATCTCAGCTGCGTGGCCGTCGCATCGCGATGATTTTTCAGGAACCGATGACGTCTTTGAATCCGTGTTACACCATCGGAGATCAAATGACTGAGATGGCGGTACGTCACATGAAAATGCGTCTCTCGGAGGCTCGCGACTGTGCACGCCAATGGCTTGAGAAAGTAGGGATTCCGGCGTCGTCTGAACGATTAAGACAGTATCCGCATCAGTTATCCGGTGGTCTGCGTCAGCGGGTCATGATCGCGATGATGCTGATGTGTGAGCCCGAGCTCATCATTGCAGATGAGCCCACGACCGCGTTGGATGTCACGATCCAAGCGCAGGTTCTTCACGTGCTTGCTTCGTTACAGCGTGAGCTCGGACTAACAATGCTCTTTATTACGCACGATTTAGGGGTGGTATCGCGGATTGCCGATCAAATTGCTGTTATGTATGCAGGCTCTTTCGTGGAGTTGGGGACTGCGCAAGCTGTTTTAGACACGCCAACACACCCCTACACTCAGGGCTTACTCGCCTGCATCCCGGGGTTCACCTCAAAACAGGAAAAGGGAGCCCTCGGCACAATTCCGGGTGCTGTGCCCTCTCTGGTTGGCAATATATCTGGCTGTGCTTTCTTTAACCGTTGTCCGGAAGCAGTGCCAGCGTGTGCTGAGGGCGAGGGTCCAATAGCACGCCGGGTGGGACAGCAGTGGGTGCGATGTCTAATGCCGAGCTTGTCAGATGCAAACGTGGAGACTCCAGTGTGAATTCGGCCGTTCTCTCGCCACTCCTCTCGTTAGTTGATATTGCGCACCAGTTTTCAATCGGGGGTGGCGTTTTTAAGAAGGCGCAAGCACTACAGGCGGTGAGAGGTATTTCGCTCGATATTCGTCAAGGAGAGGTTCTTGCTATCGTTGGCGAGTCAGGGTGCGGTAAGACCACACTTGCGAAGATTTTGATGCATGTAATTGCCCCGAGTTCAGGGGAGGTTTTATTTCAAGGGCAACCGCTTTCCTCGCTGTCGCCCGCGGCGCGTGCAGCGCACTTACAGGCAATCTTCCAAGATCCTTATTCTTCGCTAAACCCCCGTAAAACCGTGGGCGAGATTATCGGCCTACCTCTGCACGTCCATCAACGGATGCGTCCCTCCGAGCGGCGCGCGCCTGTACTCGAACTTATGGAGCGTGTTGGGTTGCCGGCTCGCTTTTACGGTCGTTATCCAAATCAGTTGTCTGGGGGGCAGCGTCAAAGAGTCGCAATTGCGCGTGCGTTGATCTTGAAACCGACAATTGTGATCTGTGATGAACCCACATCTGCATTGGATGTTTCTGTACAGGCGCAAATCCTGAATCTTCTGCAGGATCTTCAGCGAGACCTGGGTTTAACGTACGTGTTGATCAGTCATAATTTAGCGGTTGTTGAGCATCTTGCGACGCGTGTCGCGGTTATGTATTTAGGGCAGATCGTAGAACTCGCGGATACTGAAACGTTGTTTCGGGAGCCGAAGCACCCCTACACGAATGCGTTATTACAGTCAGTGATGACGCCTGATTTGGGCGCGGGGATACCCGATGTTGGGCTTGGCTTGAATTATCCGAATGCGCTAGAGCCTCCTTCCGGCTGCGCATTTCATCCGAGATGTCCGAATGCAACGTCTCGGTGTGCGACCGAGGCCCCGCCATCTGTGTTTACCGTTGGACGACAGGTAGCCTGCCACTTTCCTTCTAACGCCAGAATGGCAAAGTGAGAGTGTCGTTTAGACGTATTTAATACCGCACTCTCGTGCTGTCTGCGTTCTTCGATTAATGACAATCGGATATCGAATAATTCTAATTTCTTCCCTGCCTCGCCACTGTTAGCGTGGGATGAATAAAAAGCTCTCGCGCTAACCAATGAATTGAGGGGTAAACATGAAAATAAGTAAGGGACGCTGTGGTGTCGCATTGAGCACCATTTTAGGGGTAGCGGCAGCGTTACCATTTACGTCAGCTCTCGCTGGTAAAAATGACGATACGTTGCGAGCCGCCTTGCACCTAGAAATTGCGAACTTAGATGCATATTACGATTCTGCAGGCTCAGTGGTTGTAATGAACCGGCACATCTGGGATCCCTTATTTTTTATTGATCCAGCGACATCGGAATTGGTACCCGCATTAGCCTCTGGGTCCTCGTTTATTGATGATAAGACACTGGATGTGACCTTGCGCAAGGGCGTTATTTTCCATGATGGGAGCGTCATGGATGCAGCAGACGTTGCCTATACATTGAATTGGATTAAAGACCCAGCAAATAAGATCAAGAGCGTCTCTAATGCGAATTGGATCGATCGAGTTGAGATTCTCGATCCACACAAGGTTCGCATTCATATGAAGAAGCCTAACGCGTTAGCCTTGAGATTTTTGAGCCTTTTCCCGATCCATCCAGAGGGCGTTTACGAAAAGCATGGTGTGGCAGCAATGAATATCGAGCCAATTGGAACCGGGCCTTACCGCGTAAAGTCTATGGACCTTGGAAAGAAATATGTACTTGAGCGCTTTGATGAGCATTACGCAGACAGCCCAAAAGGGCGCGCAAAAATTGCGAATCTTGAAATATCGATAATTCCTGAACCTGCGACACAAATTGCCGAGATGATGAGCGGGAAATTAAATTGGATTTATAAGGTTCCGGCAGATCAGTCCAGTCAAATGACGCGAATGAAATCGTTATCGGTAGAGTCCAAACCGACGTCGCGTATGATGTATATCGTACTCGACGCGGCGGGTCGTACGGGCCCTGATTCCCCCTTTAAATCATTGAAAGTTCGGCAGGCGATTGCGCACGCCATAGATCGCCAAGGGATTGTGACAGCCTTGGTTCAAGGTGGCGCGCAGGTCTTACATGCCTTCTGCTTTCCACAGGACTTCGGTTGTCCAAAAGACGCCGTCCAGTATGAGTACAATCCTGGGAAGGCGCGCCAGTTATTGGCAGAGGCCGGCTACCCAAATGGGTTTGAAGTGACGTTTTCTGCGTGGCGCGACCGTCCTTATGTTGAAGCAATCATGAGTAACTTGGCGGATGTTGGCATTAAAGCAAATCTCAATTTCATCAAGTTAGCGCCCCTGCGAGGCCAATGGGAAAGCGGTGAACTGCCGATGGTATATGGATCCATAGGCTCTCGGATTGAGGATATTGGAAACTTTGTACCGACTTTCTTCGGTAAGTCGAAACGTGATATCGCGCAAGATGATGAGGTTGCCTCATTACTGAGCAAAGCGGGATCGTCGATGGATGAGGAGACTCGTCGGCAATTGAACTATCAGGCACTTCGCCGAATCGCTGATCAGGCGCTCGCAGTTCCTATGTTTTCAGATAACATGAATTTTGTGATGTCATCTGACGTCATGGTGCCTTCTGACTCGGGCGGCACACCGCATTTCTATCGCGCAGAGTGGCGATAGCCAAAAGCTCCCCGATCAGTGAAACTGATTTGGGGAGCGCTGTTTTAGGATCTTCTTGATGAGCCTATACCGTGTGGTCGTGTCAGAGGATGTTGCGACATCTATGCGCGATGGGGTTATTCTCCGGTCAGACATATTTCAACCTGAGAGGCCAGGTCGGTATCCTGTCCTCGTCTCTAGAACACCCTATGACAAGCGCCGTGATAGCTATCGCAGGATTGCCCAGTTTATGGCTGAGCGAGGATACGTGTGCATTCTTCAGGATATTCGTGGCACACACGCATCGGATGGTGTGTATTACTTAGCGCGAAATGGTCGTCAGGACACCATGGACGCGGAGGATGGCTATGACACAATCGAATGGGCAGCCAGATTGCCAAATGCGAATGGGAGTGTCTGCATTTGGGGTCATTCATATTCTTCCTGGTCTGCTTGGGTAGCCGCTGGCGCAAAACCTCCGTCACTGGCCGGCCTATTTGGCTCGGGCATGGCAGCGAGTATCCTTAAAAATACCCGAGGAATTTTTGAGACCGGTCGACGACTTCACTGGATGTATCAGCAGGCTGCTGATTTACGGCATCGTGAGGGGGGAAACCCTCTCACGAAAGCTGAAATTGATCGGCGGTGGTATGAGGTTGAGCGGTTTAAATGGATTTGGTTTTTACCTTTAGGTGACATTCCTGACCAAACATTTTCAACCCTCACCCCACAGCTCAAGCAATATCTACAATCGCAAACTGTTGAAACCTGGGACTTTGAGTCTCTTCACCCGGATGTTCAGGTCCCAACGTGTACGGTGACGGGTTGGTATGATCGCATCGTTGGAGCCATCGAACATTTCGAGGGAATGACTGCGCATGGCCCAGAGCGACTCCGGACTGCACATCGTTTGATTGTAGGGCCGTGGGGGCACGGCATGGATCACTTGGAACGTCATTTCGGGCCGCTAGATTTTGGTCCTGATGCTGATACCACCTATGAGTCCCTATTATATGAGTGGTGTGAGCAGTTATTTAGACCACACGCTCAGATTAAGACACTGCCCGTGCGCGTGTTTTTGATGGGTGATAATCGTTGGCACTCCTGTCGCACCTGGCCGCCTGAGGATGCGACAGTGACGTCGTTTTTTCTCGGCAGCGATCAAGGTGCAAACTCTGTCCGTGGCGATGGTCGATTAACGCTTCAAGCCAGTAAGACGCAGGGCACGGATCAGTATCGATATGATCCTGCGGACCCTGTCATGAGTCTGATGGCTCAAAATATGCAAATGCAACCCTGTGATCAAAGTCCTCTTGATGATCGATTTGATGTTTTGGTGTACCAGAGTGCCCCATTGGCATCGGCGCTTTGCGTGATGGGTCCCGTGCGTGTTCGACTGTATATCTCCACCGACGTCCCTGACACTGATTTCACAGCGAAGTTAGTCGATGTGTATCCAGATGGTTTTGCCGTCAATGTGACCTATGGGATCTTGCGTTGCGCACACCGAGATGGGTTTGAAATGAGGGCGAGTCGACTAGAAATGGGCAGAGTCTATGAAATTGAGATCGCCATGAATCCAGTGGCAATCCGATTTCACCCAGGTCATCGGATCCGGCTTGATATCTCAAGTAGTGATTTCCCTAATTTCGATCGTAACCACAATACTGGAAAAGAGTTTTGGAGCGATGCCGAGTTACGCATTGCGCATCAAACGATCCATCATGGCGGTGAATATTCTTCACAACTACTTTTATCAACCGTCGAATTAAGCTCCGACGTTGTAGTTTGAAGGTTCACGACGTGGAAAGTCGGCTCTTTGCAGTTGCGGCTCTAAAATGTCACTGCTTCACGGATCTCAGAAGCATCCAGGGTACTCGCTGGACCAGAGATTCGGACGCGTCCTCGATCGAGTACGATCACGTCATCGGCGAGATTGAGTGCAAACTCAATATATTGCTCCACGAGGATAATGGCCATTTCCCCTTGTTCTCGTAACCCAGAAAGGACCTGCCCAATCTCTTTGATGATCGACGGTTGAATGCCTTCGGTCGGCTCATCTAAAATCAACAGTGAGGGTCGAGTAATCAAGGCGCGGGCGATGGCTAGTTGCTGTTGTTGACCCCCTGAAAGATCGCCGCCGTATCGATGTAGCATGTCATGCAGCACTGGAAACAGAGCAAAGATGTCTTCTGGAATGAACCGAAGTCCCCGCGGCGCGGCAGCAAACCCCATCTCGAGATTTTCTTTGACCGTCAGGCGCGGGAAAATTTCTCGGCCTTGAGGGACATACGCGACC
>RFUY01000330.1 GCA_009922705.1 Gammaproteobacteria bacterium | reverse complement strand
TGGTGGCAGGCAAGCGATAAGCGCCCCTCTTCGTGCGATAGATCCCCTCAAAATGGCTGATTAGATCTGTGCGCTCACGGTTGCGATAGGCAAAGCTGGTGTAGTGACTGAAGCGGCCCGTGACGCTGTCGTAATCAATCAAGTAAGCCTCTCCCGAATCCACACGACTGTTACCGCGCTTGAGCCGCTCACCCGAGCCTCCAGCAATGGTGTAAGTGCCGTCTTCGTTATCCCAGATGCCATAGGCGGTGTGGGTCACCAAGGGATCACGTTGCCCCGGATATCGAATCAGGGTCTGTGCACCTGTCTCGAGATCAACGATGAAGGCGGTTGAACTCAAGCTGAAGTAACCAGTGAGATCATCCACATCAGCGTTGTCGGCATTCCCCACCGCCAATCCACCATCCACCGAATGCACAAAGGTGTATGTGCCTGGCGTACCCAGCTGCGTGATGCCCTGCACGCTCCGCCACCCATCTGCACTCGACCCATCCACCGCGCCGGTGTAGGCAAAACCAACGATGGCGGGATCCTCCGGCGTGGGGCTCGCACCGTTGAGATTGCGGGTGTAGGCGCCCACCAAATTGGCCTGGCCCTCCCCCAGATTGTCGGGGCCATACACGCTGGTACCAGCGGCAGCAAAGCTGTCGGGAACAGCCACGGTGCTCCAAACGCCGGATCCACTCACCCCATCACGAGCAACCGCATCCAGCGGCCCTTGGTAAACCAAACCCACGGGCGTTGGGCCGGGTGAGTTGTTAGCACCCACCAAGAGATAGGTGCCAGGAAGATCGCCGCCTTTGATCCCCTGAAGGTAAGTCACAACCTCTGAGCTATTGCCAGGGTTGTATTGAAAGGGGGATGTGACCTTCAGAGGACGGCGGGGCATCAGATGAGGGCATCAGCTGTTGAAAACGCTAGCCGCTAGCCAACACCGAACCACGACAAGGCAGAAATCTTGAGTGATGGTTAACTTGCATCCCATCCGAGCAGCCATACCTCTACGCTCCGTTTCCCTCAAAGCCAGCGCCGTGAGCCAGCGTTACGACGTCGCCCTTGATTTCGCCCGCGTCACCAAGCCGGGCAACCCGGCCATTGGTGTGAAAGGCTTTGAAGTCCCTTAGAGGAAATCCAATGCTCAGTCCATGGTAGTGGATTATTACTCGCAG
>RFUY01000329.1 GCA_009922705.1 Gammaproteobacteria bacterium | reverse complement strand
ACGGCACCACCGCCCAAGGTACCGCTCATTTTGCCGTGGAAGCGTCAGGGTGATTACATCACGTTAGAGCGACATATCCATCTCTTTTACCGCAATGCGTTGCAGCCCGATAAATGGCCTCGCGAGTCTGCGGGTGAAATGGCGCGGGTCTCAGAGTTCTTTACGTACTTCTTTAAGGCCTCAGAGGTTCAGGATCCGAAACGTACTTCGGTGGGCTTCCACGGCACATGGTCGCGAGTGACGCCTTGGTTGCCCTGGATGCTGATGGGCCAAGCAGAGGGTCATTGCCAATATATGACTTACCAGGGGAGTGGGCAGAACATTGAAGATGTATTGCCCAGAAAAGTGCTTGATTTCATTGAGCGCAAGTATCCCTTGTATCTCAATGCGCCGACGGAATGGGTAGATCCCTCGCTTTCATCGATTGAGCGTTATGCGCTGGAGCAGCAGCCTGCGCCTGTCAAATGAAAAATCGGCAGTGAGGACGCATTATCGAAGCTGTCACCTATGTGAGGCCATGTGTGGTGTGGCAGTGCAGTTCGAGGGTGATCGTATTCTGTCGGTTCGCGGTGATCCGCAAGACCCGTTTAGTCGCGGACATATTTGTCCCAAAGCGTTAGCACTCAAAGATATCCATGAAGATCCGGATCGACTACGTCAACCCCTGCGGCGAACTCCCTCAGGCTGGCACGAGATTTCGTGGGATGAGGCGCTGGAGGAAGCAGCCGAGCGGCTGATTGCCATCCAGCGCGAGTACGGTCCCGACGCGGTCGCCAGCTACATGGGTAATCCGCAGGTTCATAGCTACACAGGTCTCCTCGGTGGGGTACAGCTGTTACGCGCACTCCGTAGCCGCAATCGCTACTCAGCGACTTCTGTTGATCAACTGCCCCATCACATGGCGAGCTATTTCCTGTATGGGCATCAACTATTGATTCCTGTGCCCGATGTCGATCGTACGGATTTCATGCTGATTATTGGCGGTAATCCTGTTGTGTCCAATGGAAGCTTGATGACAGCGCCGGATATTGCGAATCGGTTACGTGAGGTGCGCGGCCGAGGAGGTCGTCTGGTCGTCATTGATCCTCGTCGATCCGAAACCGCGGCACTCGCCAATCAATATGTTGCGATTCGACCTGGTACTGACGTGTTGCTATTACTTGGAATGT
>RFUY01000328.1 GCA_009922705.1 Gammaproteobacteria bacterium | reverse complement strand
TTACAGTCAGATCCCTTTGGCCGCTTGGGTAACTTGCCGTGCGCTAGGCGCAATCAGAAAGACTACCCGATTTTGGAATTGTAAAGTGGCAGTAAAACTCAGAACCGTTTACAGTCATTTACATGGTCGGCATTGTTGAGGTGGCTCAACGCGCCGGAGTCTCAATAGCAACGGTCTCTCGCGCACTAAACGGTAAATCACACGTTTCTCCGAGAGCCCGTGAACGGGTTCTCAAGGCGGCGCGAGAGCTTGGCTATGTCGCCTCCTCTTCCGCATACACGCTCGCGACAGGGCGCTCCAAAAACATTGGTGTTGTAATGCCCTTTGCCTCTACTTGGTTCTTCTCAACGGTTTTGGAGGGGATTGCAAACACCCTGGTAAATCGAGGCTACGACCTCACTCTTTACAATCTGTCGGGGGGCCTAGGTCACAGAAAACGAGTCTTTGAAGACCTAGTCCTGCGAAAGCGGGTCGACGGGGTGTTGACCGTGGCCCTAAAGGTCTCGGAGGACGAGCTCAAACGCCTTACAGACCTCAATAAGCCAATCGTTGGAATCGGAGGTCCTATCCCGGGTGCCAGGTCAATCAGCATTGATGATGAAGGGGCGGGCCGACTTGCAACCCAACACCTGATTTCTCTCGGCCACACCAAAATAGGGATGATCTCTGGAAGCCATGCGAATGAAATGGACTTCCACCAGCCCTACCTTCGCAAAACCGGATATCACGAGGCACTCCTTGATACCAATCTTGATTTCGTCCCGCAGTGGATGGCAGAGGCGGACTACACCGTAGCGGGTGGTTATCAAGCGGCGAAGCAGATGCTTGGAGATCCCAGGAATGCACCGACCGCGATTTTCTGTGCGAGTGACGAAATGGGCTACGGCGCAATTCAAGCCGCAAGGGATTTGGGGCTCAGAGTTCCGCAAGACATCTCGGTGATTGGGCTAGATGGCCACCCACTCGGAACGTTTTACGGCCTATCCACCATCGACCAAAAGCCGTTGGAGCAAGGCGAGTACGGTGCAAATTGGATCATGGACATCCTAGAGTTGGGGGATGCCAAAAAACCTGAAAATACCCGGGAGCTCATAAGCTGGCCCACCGAACTAACGGTGCGCTCCTCAACCGCCCGCCAATCAAAGACCTAGGAGAGAAATGGCAGACTC
>RFUY01000327.1 GCA_009922705.1 Gammaproteobacteria bacterium | reverse complement strand
TGTTACCAACTGCTTGGTGGCGTCGATCTCACTGAATGGCCAGAGCATCCTCACCATCGACAGCACCGCGGGCCCCGTTCGCCTCTATGTGAGTGGCAACATCTCAGCGGGTGGCAAAACGGGCATTGCTCACGATGGCGAGCCCGGCCGCCTCGGACTATTCGGAAATCCCATCAGCAGCGATTCGCGCTGCAGCAGTGATCCCAGCTTTTCCAACCAGAGCATCACCTTGGCAGGCACGTCGAAGCCTGCGAAAGCCGCCAACCTGTTTGCCTATTTTCCCTGCGGTACAACTGTTATCAATGGCGGCGCACAAGCCACCGCAGACTGCACACCGGATGGTGCATGCGGCGGAGGGGATGTGTATGGTGCCATTTGGACCAAAACCTGGAACGGTTCGTCTGCAAACCAGGCTCAATTGGTGGTTCCCGAGGACATGTCATCGCAATTGCTGGAATACTTCGGCACCAGCTATGCCATCAGCATCCGGGATTACGTGGCTCTTGGCGTGAATAGCTGGAGAGGATTCCAGGGGTTTGCACAATGAGAGCACATCGTGGCAAGGCTGGCTACACCCTGGTGGAATTGATGGTCACGGTGAGCATCGTTGGGATCCTGGCCGGATTGAGTATCGTGGCCTTCGGGCGCAACTGGCGAGCCGAGCGCCTGAAAGCCGCAACGCGTGAAACCACAGCCTGGCTCGATGAAGCGCGGAGGATTGCAATTCAAAAAGCCAAACCCTGCCGAATCAACATCAATCGAGCCGATTTGATCCTAAGCCTGAACCCGAATAAAGACGACCCCAATGAATTCTGCCCAGACACCCTCTATCGTGCACTTGATATTCGCAACACCGTGCAAAATAGTAGCGAGATTGTGATGTGCAGCACCGATCTGGTGAATGCGGATCCCGCACAAACCAGCCTCACCTGCAGCGGTAGCCAGAGCGGTAGCAGCAGCTTGATCTTCACACCCCGAGGCACAGCCACCACGGGCGTGTTGATCAAGTTCCACATGCCCGATGCTGGTGCTGATCGCTGCATCGCCGTGATGGCGCCGCTCGGCCAGATCCGTTCTGGTATAACCACTGCAACAGGTTGTGATTTCACCACTGCGTTTTGATCGAGGGGGGTTCACGCTCCCGGAACTGCTGATCGCCGCGGCGATCA
>RFUY01000326.1 GCA_009922705.1 Gammaproteobacteria bacterium | reverse complement strand
GGGCTGGTATGCGAGTTTGGACAAAGAAACGCGCGGATTGATTGCAGCCTTACCTACCAATTCTGAAGTGCTCAGTTGGAGCCAGCGAACGCGTGATGCGGCGTTTCGCGCCATGGATCGGATGCCGATCTTGGCTAAGGCGGCGGTCATTACGCCATCGCCGACCCCTTTGGAACTGCCGATCGGGGCGCCGCTCGACGTACCAGGTCTCGAAGACTATATGGCCTCTCAGCGTACTGCGGGCTTGATGATTATTCAGGATGGGCGAGTGCGTGTTGAGCGTTATGGTCTTGATTTTGATGCCGAGGGCCGGTGGACCAGTTTTTCGGTGGCAAAGTCGTTCACTTCCACGTTAGTCGGGGCGGCGATTCAAGATGGTTACATCCAAAGTTTGGAAGATCAGGTTAGTGACTATCTGCCTGGCTTAAAGGGTTCCGCCTATGACGAGGTCAGTATTCGTCAATTACTGACGATGAGTTCAGGCGTGCAGTGGAACGAAGATTACGAAGATCCTAATTCCGATGTCGCCCAATTCAATAATGCGCAGCCAGAGCCCGGGATGGATGCGACGGTGAGCTATATGCGCAGACTCCCGCGCGCCCATCCACCGGGAGAGGTCTGGCACTACAACACCGGTGAAACGAACTTAATCGGCGTATTGGTATCGACCGTCACCGGGCGTTCACTTGCAGAGTATCTTGAAGAGCGGATCTGGCACCCAGCGGGCATGGCCTCGCAGGCGACTTGGCTACAAGGCCAATCAGGCCATGAAATCGCTGGCTGCTGTATTCAAGCGAGTACGCGGGACTTTGCGCGCTTTGGACTCTTTGTATTGGCGAATGGGCAAGTGGGGGGGCGTGCGATCGTGCCAGCAAACTGGTTCGATGAAGCCATTCAAAAGCAGAAAGACATTGGATCGCCTGGTCGTGGTTATGGCTTTCAGTGGTGGACCTACGATAGTGGCGTCGCCGCCGCCCAAGGAATCTTTGGCCAAGGGATTTTTATTGATCCTGCGCGTCGGCTGGTGATCGCCACCCACTCCAACTGGACACGTGCGAATTTGGGTCCCGAGCCTGCGGCAAGAGAAGCGTTTTACGCACAGGTGCAAGCCTTATTGGATGCCGAATCGGCGGCCAGATCTTCAGCAGGACCCTAAGCAATACTTTGACT
>RFUY01000325.1 GCA_009922705.1 Gammaproteobacteria bacterium | reverse complement strand
CACACCGGGACTCTGTTCGCGGCAAAGACGCCGCGCAAAGCGTAACCAGTCTTCATCCTCATAGTCGGGCATCGCAGCAGCATGTCCCGCGGCAAGCTGTCTGGCGGCTTGCGGCCAGCTCTGCGCGGTCGGCGCCGTACCCACCGTGCGCGCAATGCGTTCCAGCCCGGTCGGGTCTAACTCTGGGCCAATGTCATTGAGTACCAATCCCGCAATACGTGGGGTGTCGCTGCGCCCCAAACAGAGTCCAATTAACCCTCCAAGGGAGGTGCCGATTACGATGACTTCAGGTATGGCAAGCTCGTTTAACAAGGCGCGGATATCGTCCAGATAGACCTCAAGCCGGTACCGTTGCCACTCTGGATCACGATCTGAGTACCCACGTCCGCGCAAGTCCGCTGCAAACACGCGAAACTCACTCGCTAACCACGGCGCCAAAGATTCGAAGTCACGACTGTTGCGAGTCATCCCCGCAAGACAGAGTATTGGCGGACACGCCAACGATTTGCCTGTGCAGAGATACTCCGCACAATAGATTGTCAAACCATCTTGGAGTCGAACGTAGTGCGGCGTCATCGCGCGCTCACTCATATCCAATGAGCCCAGACATTGTGTCGTTCAAGATCATTTTGCAAACAACATCGCAGGATCACGAAAAGCTTTAAATTCGAGCGCATTTCCTGCTGGGTCCAACAAAAACATGGTGGCTTGCTCACCCACCTCACCGGCAAAGCGAATGCCGGGCTCGATCACAAAAGACCAATCGGCCGCGCGTAGGCGTGCGGCCAAATTCTGCCAATCGTCCCATGGCAAGACCACCCCGAAATGGGGCACGGGAACCTCTTTACCATCAACTTTATTATGGTGGACGACACCAGACTTATGCTGTGGATCCAAGTGCACCACAAGTTGATGCCCAAAAAAATTAAAATCAATCCATTCGTCACTACTTCGGCCTTCCAAACAGCCGAAAATCTGCCCATAAAAATGTCGCGCGCGAGCCAGATCATTGACTGGCACAGCCAAATGGAAAGGAGAAATCATCGACGCCCCAATATTTTTGGCAGGATTCTTTGGAAACTTCTAGGCATCAATCGCTTGAGTCGCCATAGCCAAAGATATTTTTCAGGGTACACGCAATGGGTATCGCCGCGCGCTGCCGCCCACAGA
>RFUY01000324.1 GCA_009922705.1 Gammaproteobacteria bacterium | reverse complement strand
GATCCCGCCGAAGCGGAAACCCTCAAATTCTTCTTACACGTTCAGTGCTGAATGATCGACCTGGATCCCAGGACCCATCGTGGTCGACACCGACACCTTCTTAAAATACACACCCTTGGCTGATGACGGCTTCGCCTTCTTCAAGTCACCCAACAGTGCATCCACGTTCGCCTTCAGTGCTTCTGCACTGAATCCGACCTTGCCAATTGGCGCATGGATGATTCCATTCTTGTCCGTGCGATACCGCACCTGACCCGCCTTCGCATTGCGGACCGCTTCCTCGACGTTAGGCGTGACCGTCCCAACCTTGGGATTTGGCATCAATCCACGCGGACCTAACACGGTTCCCAACTGACCCACCACACGCATCGCGTCTGGAGAGGCAATCACGACGTCAAAATCAAGGCGTCCGCCTTTAATTTCCGCCGCCAAATCCTCAAACCCGACAACGTCTGCACCGGCCGCTTTGGCCTTCTCTGCATTCTCGCCTTGCGCAAACACAGCAACGCGAACGTCCCGGCCAGTCCCATTCGGTAGCACAGTCGCTCCACGAACAACCTGATCACTCTTGCGCGGATCAACGCCAAGATTTACAGCAACTTCAAAGGACTCCGTGAACTTCACGTTCGAGAGCTCGGCCAGCAAATTCACGGCGTCTTCGAACGCATAGACCCGCATCCGATCGACTTTATCCGCCATCGCCTTCTGGCGTTTTGTAAGCTTCGCCATTACACCACTCCCTCTGTCTCAACGCCCATTGAGCGGGCAGTACCAGCCACCGTCCGAACTGCAGCGTCTAAGTCTGCCGCGGTCAGATCAGGCTCTTTAATCTTGGCAATGTCTTCCAGCTGAGCGCGGGTTAGCTTACCGACCTTGTCAGTATTCGGGCGCTTTGAGCCGCTACTCAAGCCCAATGCCTTTTTAATCAACACAGACGCAGGTGGCGTTTTAGTGATGAAGGTAAAGGACTTGTCGGAATACACTGTAATGACGACAGGCGTCGGCAAACCAGGCTCTAAATTCTGTGTCGCCGCATTGAATGCCTTACAGAATTCCATGATGTTGACGCCCTTTTGACCGAGCGCCGGACCGACCGGTGGCGATGGATTCGCCTGGCCGGCTTTAATCTGCAGCTTAATATAGCCTGCAATTTTCTTAGCCATGTATGACTCCTATGTGGGTAT
>RFUY01000323.1 GCA_009922705.1 Gammaproteobacteria bacterium | reverse complement strand
GATCCCGCCGAAGCGGAAACCCTCAAATTCTTCTTACACGTTCAGTGCTGAATGATCGACCTGGATCCCAGGACCCATCGTGGTCGACACCGACACCTTTTTAAAATACACACCCTTGGCGGAAGATGGCTTTGCCTTCTTCAAATCGCCCAGCAACGCATCGACATTGGCCTTCAGTGCTTCAGCACTGAACCCAACCTTCCCAATCGGTGCATGGATAATGCCGTTTTTGTCTGTGCGATAACGCACCTGACCCGCCTTTGCATTCCGTACCGCTTCTTCAACGTTCGGAGTGACCGTTCCAACTTTCGGGTTTGGCATCAATCCACGTGGACCCAACACCGTTCCCAACTGTCCAACCACACGCATGGCATCTGGAGACGCAATGACAACATCAAAATCGAGACGTCCGCCTTTGATTTCTGCCGCTAAATCCTCAAAACCAACGACGTCAGCACCGGCAGCTTTCGCTTTCTCTGCGTTCTCACCTTGGGCAAATACGGCAACGCGCACGTCCCGACCCGTCCCATTGGGTAGCACAGTCGCACCACGCACAACCTGATCACTCTTACGAGGATCAACCCCAAGATTCACAGCGACTTCGAAGGATTCAGTAAACTTCACCGCCGAGAGTTCAGTGAGTAAGTTGACCGCATCTTCAAAGGCATACACCTTCATTCGATCAACCTTCTCCGCCATTACCTTCTGGCGTTTTGTCAGCTTCGCCATTACACCACTCCCTCTGTCTCAACGCCCATGGAGCGGGCAGTGCCAGCCACCGTCCGAACCGCCGCATCCACGTCAGCTGCAGTCAGATCAGGCTCTTTCATCTTGGCAATATCTTCTAACTGAGCGCGGGTTAACTTGCCGACCTTGTCAGTATTCGGGCGCTTTGAGCCGCTACTCAATCCGAGCGCCTTCTTAATCAGCACAGACGCAGGTGGCGTTTTGGTGACAAAGGTAAAGGACTTATCGGAATACACGGTAATGACGACAGGCGTCGGCAACCCGGGCTCAATATTCTGTGTCGCAGCATTGAAGGCTTTACAGAATTCCATGATGTTGACGCCCTTTTGACCGAGCGCGGGTCCGACCGGTGGCGATGGATTCGCCTGGCCGGCTTTAATCTGCAGCTTAATATAGCCTGCAATTTTCTTAGCCATGTATGACTCCTATGTGGGTAT
>RFUY01000322.1 GCA_009922705.1 Gammaproteobacteria bacterium | reverse complement strand
CTTTGGTATCGGTGGAGTGGGGAGGCGAATGTTCGGAACTAGCCGAGCTCGCCTTACAATTGGATTGTTGGCAAGGCGTTGCGCTTGCCGACTCGCTGACAGCCTGTTGGGTCTGCGCTTGGTGTGTTGGGTTGATCCCCAGTTAAGCCACAGTTAAACCACAGCTAAACGCCAGGTAAGACAAGTTCATTGGGTTGGTGATTCTGGGTTTATGGTGGTGGCGCCGAACCCAGATTGAGGGCGTGCACTCCCAAGTACGGCCTGATGTGAAAGCGTTGAAATGTGGGCGATGGATAAGCGCGTGCAGAGATAAATAGATTGTCTACAGGGTAGGATCGCTCCTTATTTTTCCTCCCGGGAAGGATTCCAACAGGTAAGCAAGGCAAGAGAAACACAAGGCAAAAGTTATGGACAACGAGCCAACGTCACACAAATCGATGCAGTTATCAGGCAGGGCCTACCTGATCACTGGCCTGATGGTTGCCGTATTTTTGTGGTTGCTCAGCCCCATCTTGACGCCGTTTTTCCTAGGCGGATTGATTGCGTATTTGGGTCACCCAGTCGTGGACCGGTTACAAAGCAGAGGACTGAGCCGTGTTGTGGGTGTTTTGGTGGTCTTTCTTCTTGTGATGCTTATGGTGCTCGGACTGATGCTGATGGTCTTGCCCCAATTTATAGCCGAGCTCGGTGTTTTGCTTCAGAAAGTCCCGTTGATGCTGGATTGGGCGGGTGATCAATTAGTATCGAGGTGGTCTGGTTCGTTCGGAGATGCCGTCGGCGCGTCGGTCAATGTTCAAACACTCAGCGGCTTGGTCACCGATTGGGGACATGTACAGAGCTTGCTGATGACCGGGTTGCGAGAACTGTTTAGTTCGGGGGCGGCGGTGCTCAGCACGCTCGCGACGCTCGCCTTAACGCCCGTGGTGGCGTTTTATTGGCTGCGGGATTGGCCGTTGATGGTGACTCAATTGCAGCGATTTGTCCCGCCGACCTCGTCGGCAAAGGTCCAAGTGCTCGCCACCGAGTGTGACAGTGTCTTGAGCGGATTTTTCAGAGGGCAGCTGATGGTGATGATCGCGCTTGCGGTCATTTACTCGGTTGGATTGAGCCTATTGGGACTCAAAGGTTCACTCGCGATTGGTGTAGTGGCGGGACTTTTTAGTGTGGTGCCTTACTTGGGCACCGTCATTGGTTTGCTG
>RFUY01000321.1 GCA_009922705.1 Gammaproteobacteria bacterium | reverse complement strand
ATTATTTCCGGGCCGACCGATGATCACTCGGAAACCTATCGTGCGATTAACGGCATTATTCCAAAGCTCTCGCGAGCGGAGTTGGCTGAGAAAACAGAATTAGGTGAGGCGCCCGCCTTTGTGGTTGAAGGGCATTATCTTCTTGATGAGAAAAACCGTTCAGTAGAACTGACTGAGCTGGGCCATGAATTAATCGAGTCTGAACTCAATCAACTGGGCGTCTTAGCGGAAGGGGATAGCCTGTATAACCCAGCGAATCTTGCGCTCTTTCATCATGTGAACGCAGGGCTCCGGGCTTACACGCTGTTTCAGAAAAATGTCCACTACATCGTCCAGAATGATCAGGTGATCATTGTTGATGAGCACACAGGACGAACCATGCCCGGACGGCGGTGGTCTGAGGGCTTACATCAAGCGGTGGAAGCGAAAGAGGGTGTGACTATTCAGGCTGAAAGTCAGACCTTGGCAAGTACCACCTTCCAGAATTATTTCCGGCTTTACGAGCGCTTGTCTGGGATGACCGGGACGGCGGATACCGAAGCCTATGAATTCAAGCAGATCTACGGCTTAGATGTGGTCGTGATTCCGACCAATCTGCCGAGTCGGCGCCGGGATTTAAATGACCTGGTGTACATGACCATTGAAGAGAAGTACGAAGCCATCGTCGCTGATGTGGTGGCTGAACGGGATCAGGGACGCCCAGTTCTGGTGGGAACTGCTTCTGTCGAGGCCTCGGAGCTTCTGTCTGAGTATTTGACCAAAGCGGGGATTGCGCATGATGTGTTGAACGCCAAACAACACGCCCGTGAAGCCTCGATCATTGCCAACGCGGGGCGTGCTGGCGCTGTCACTATTGCCACGAACATGGCCGGTCGCGGGACAGACATTGTGCTTGGCGGCAACTGGCAAGTGGATGTGGCGGCACTCGAGCAGCCCTCTGAGGCAGACATTCAGGCCCTGAAGGCTGACTGGCAGGTGCGTCATGATGCGGTCGTTGCGGCGGGAGGCTTACACATTGTGGGCTCTGAGCGACATGAATCTCGTCGGATCGATAATCAGCTGCGAGGGCGTGCGGGGCGCCAAGGAGACCCAGGGTCTTCGCGGTTCTTCTTGTCTCTCGAAGACGATTTGATGCGTATTTTTGCCTCACCACGGATGAAATCGATCATGCAAACGCTGGGGATGGCGCGTGGTGAAGC
>RFUY01000033.1 GCA_009922705.1 Gammaproteobacteria bacterium | reverse complement strand
CGAACTTTGCTTGGGATGCCAGCGACGTTGGGGCACATCATTTTTCGGTGTTGATGGAACTGGTGGGTCTGGAGGGTTGGAAGGCGCGGTTTGGTACAGATCTCACCTACCAAATTGGGCCGAATAATCGGGGTCTATCCTCCTCAGAATCCGCGCGTTTGGCCGTTGCTCGCGCGCTCGCACAGGGTGCAGAGACGTTAATTTTGGTGGATGCGCTGGCGCCCTTGTCCGCTGAGGCTCAACGCGCTGTGTTGTCGCGTTTATCAAGCCTCAATCTTTTGGTTGTGGTGTGTTCATCGGTCCAAGATCTGTGGCCCGACGGTGGGGCGTCAGATGGCTGAGCAGGGGTTCCAACTCTCGGCGGGTCAAGTCTCCGCGGGCTTGCAACGGAATCGGCTCTGGCGATTGTCTTCCGGAACTGCGCGATTGCGTGTGACCACCGATGGCGGTCGGATTGTGGAGTGTCGGATTCCAACCAGTGGTTGGTTTGTGGTGCCGGATAGTCCCGCCTTTCGGATGCAACTGGTGGCTGAGACCGATGTTGTGTTTCGGCCTCGGCTTGAGCTGACCTATGTGTCACGCCTTGGTGATTTAGGACGTCAGCAGCTGATTGAGCCCATTCAGGCGTTGCTTGCGGCTCTCGCTGTGGATGACACCCAAGTCGTGTGGTCGACGCAATTGGCTCAACCGCAGTTTGGGGCGTGGTTTGGGCGCGCGCTGACGGATGCCATCGATACTGGGGAGGCGCTGTCGAGCCAGATGCGCAGTCCACTCGAGGCGGGGACTGCGTCTGCGACGGCTCGCCTGAGCGATCGACTCGCCAGTTCACCGGCACTGACCTGGGTGCCTGGCGTTGTGCTGGCAGTCGTGACTTTGATCTCGCTGCTATTAGCGTTGCGGCTTTGGTCTACCGCTGCCTTTGAGTTGACCCCAGATGCGCCTTGGATCGTCGCGATTTTGGGTGGGTTGAGTGTGCTTGGGTGTGTTGTCCTCAGTCGACAGTCGGTGATGCGACCGCGAGAGGCTCGACTGAGTCTTGCGGTCCTTTTGGTGCTCTCGATTGGCTGGGTTGGCTGGTCATTTCCGATCTTGGGGCTGTTGATGGTGATTTTGACCGCTGCGGTTGGGGTTGCTTACCTGGTCTTAGTCCGTCGCTTGTTGGTCGATTTACCCGAGATTCATCAGCCCATCCGATGGCTGTCAGGACGTCTTGCTCGCGAAGGTATCCCATCATTGCGAGGTCGTTTGCTAGCGGCCTGGTCGCAAATGGCGGATTGGGTGGTTGCACGCATTGAGTTGACCGCGGAATTCAGTCGCTTAAGTCGTGCTTTGCTCGCAGGCAGTTTGATTGTTCCTGCGTATGCCGCGGCCACAGTGCCATCGTCCCAGGTCGATGTGGTGGTCCTCGCCTTAGTCGGGGTCGTGGCGCTCGAGCGCCTTCGATCGCTACTCCCGGTGGATCCAAAGGGTGTGGAAACTGCGCGCGGTGATGCCCTCCAGACGAGTTTGTCGCTGCGTGGTGAATGCCAATGGGACCGGATTGTGTATCGGCGGCATGCGGGTGAGGCACCCCTGTTTCATGAATTGTCTTTCCAGTGTCCGGCGGGGAGTTTGGTACGGATTACTGCGCCTGAGGGTGCAGGCTTGACCACCCTAAGGGAGTTACTCATCCGGCGAGTTGCCCCCGAGCGTGGGGTTGTTCGGATTGATGGGATTGATGTGGCGAGACTGCCAAACCGGGACCTTGCCCGCTTGGTGATTGGTTTGGATCATCCTGATGATGGTGACGCGGTTTCCGTGGCTGATTGGTTCTATGTCGATCCAACAGTGACTCCTCAGGCCTTAGATCTCCATCTTCGCCAGCTTGAGATTCTGACCTCAATCGATCAGTTGTCGCGAGGTGTCGAGAGCCCAATCGGTGAACTGATTGCGCGTGTTGGGCCGCTTGGGATGACGCGATTAAAGCTCGCGCGCGCCCTGTCGCGGACCGGTTCGATTGTGTGGCTTGATCATTGGTTGGTTGGCTTAGCACCGAGTCATCGTGCGCATGTCGTTCACAGTCTAGTGACGCGCACGGGGACTCGGTTTGTCGTCGATCGCAATGCATTTTTGACGCCATTCGCGGATTTAACCTGGGATCTGGGTCATGCTGGACATTGAACTGCTACTGGCTCGATTGACTGAACGCGAGTTTCGCTATTGGCAGCAAATTGGTGAGCTGCAGCGACTCAGAGCAGGAGAGACGTTGGTCCATCCGGGGGATGCCCCTGATTTGTATCTTGTATTGCAGGGTCAATTTGTCGTGCCCGTTGGAACCGTGAGCCCAGCAGTCCTTGGGTTGGAAGAGTTTGTGACCGGTTGGTTGAGTGACCGCGAATGGGTGGCGGACACGACGATGACGGTGCTACGACTCGATGCCGGTCGTTTCGGGAAAGTATTGGCGACAGATCCAGAACGCAAACGCGAGTTTTATCAGGCGACCTTTGCCTGCTTGGCCGCACGACTCATGCGTCCCACCGATCAGGGGCATCCACCCGAGTTTGCCCGGTCAGCGGAGAAAGGTGTTGAGCGCTTTAATGCGCTGTGTCCTGAGGCCCCGAGGCTGGGGCGCTTTTCTGCCAAGCGATGAGGCCAATCAGGACCGCGCCAATCCCTAACCACTGCATGCCCGTTAAGTGTTCATCTAGCCAGAAGACCCCGAGCAGTACAGCGATCACCGGCACGACATTTGTCGCAGCACCCGCTGCCGTTGCTGGCAGCTGTGTCAGTGACAGCGTAAAGAGGCCATAGGCGCCAAGTGTGACCACTCCACCGAGATAGAGAACCGCCCACCAGGCGTGTCCTGGAATGTTTGGAATGGAGCCGTCTAAGATCCACCAAATTGGGGTGTAAAACAGGGTGCCAACAAGACACTGCACACTGAGTAATACGATCACTGGATAGCGCGTCAGCAGTCGCTTGATAACCACTGTATATGCCGTTGCAGCCCCGATTGCACCGAGTAGAAGGAGGCTGCCCAGGATGGGTCGTGGCGCTGATTCTTGGACAGTGGCACCCAGTGCAAGCATGATCGCGCCAGCCACAGAGAGTAACAGCCACAGGGAACGCGCTGTCATAGGCTCTCCCAAAAACAGCGCTGATGCGACGGCCACCGCTAAGGGCAACAAAGCCATCGTAACCCCGGCAGCAGCGCTGGTGGTGTAGATCAGTGCATGGGTTTCAAATAAAAAATAGAGACAGGGCTCGAACAGTGCCATGCAGATCAATGCAGGAAGATCAGCGCGCGTAATGGTGGGCTTCGGGAACCAGACGGCGAGACAGCCGATGATCACCAAGCCAACCAACAGTCTGCACCACACTAGGGTCATTGGCGCCATCACGTCTAAAGCCACTTTGATGACCAGAAATGACGAGCCCCAGATGACCATGGCGATGAGTAATAAGAGCCAAGCGACCCGTGTTGATCGGACCATGAGCCACCCGGTCATACGCGGGTTGGAGCGAGATAGCGTCCAGCGTTTTTGTTGTTTTCACGACACTCTACCTCAAGTAGAACGACGCGATTGTCTGTTCGGTCACGAATCCAGGGGTCAACAAAGCTAAACACGAAGGCTGCTGTACATTCCATGCTGACATTGGGGAGCACGCGAAGGTCGACAATCTGTCGCGCATGCAAGTCCTCAAACAGTGGGCGTTCAGGATCGTCTTCGTTAATCAGCAGGGTGTGATCAAACCAATGATCAAACCAGTCTTTGAGTTCTCCAAAGTCACCAAAATCGACCCCAAAGCCCAAGTCATCGAGCGATTCACAGCCAAAGACCAACGTAAAACTGCGGCTGTAGCCATGAATAAATTTGCAATGCCCCGGGTGTCGCCACTGGCGATGCGAGCAGGGGTAGTTATCAAACGTTTTAAGGGTGCGGTAGGGCGTCATGGCCGGCAGTATACGGGAGATCATCGGAACTGCCAGTGTGGCGCTGGGCCGGAATGAGCGGCAAACACTCAGAAATCACCTGAGAGGGCTCTGGACGATGGCTGACCACAATCCAGATTCGTTCCCGCAAGGCGATGGCGAGGCGTGCCATTAACCGAGTTGCAAGCTCAGGCTCGAGCCCCTCAGTCGGTTCATCCATCAAGACGAGACACGGGTCTTGCAGAAGGAGTCGTGCAATCGCAAGGCGACGCTGTTGTCCACCAGAGGGTTGAACGCCATCTGGGCCAATCCACGTTGCTAGCCCGTCAGGGAAGCCTTTGGCCCACTCGGCTAACTCGACGATCTCCAAGGCGTCCCAAATGGCAGCATCAGTGGGTTGCACTGGCAATCCCAACGTCAGGACAGCGCGTAACTCATCTTCAGGAAGCCATGGAGACTGCATCACCAGACCGATCTGATCTGGTCGCTCTAGGTGCCCTGATGCAGGGGGTAAAAAACCAGCGAGGGTACGAAGCAAGGTGGTTTTCCCGACCCCCGAGTCGCCCGTGATCAAACAGGCCTCTCCTGGGACAAAGGTTCGGGTGATCGGTTGGTTCAAGGCCGCGGACCCCGGGACAGGCGCAACCTGAAGTGCGTCAAGTGTCAGCGTGTGACCCGGGGCAGGGGTTTGCTCGGGCAAAATCTCTGGGATGCGCTTTAGGGCGATCTGCACGCGTTCGGCTTCAAAACTGACACTCAACGCCGGGACTAAGAGCTCGGCCATCGCCAACAGGGCGAGCAATAAGCTCACCAAGATGGGCAATGGTAACGGGAGGAGAAGGAGCCCCAATAGAGCAGCGGCCTGGGCAGCCCCTAATACCCAGCGGTCGAGACGTTCGCGTTGGACTTTCTGAAGTCGCAGTGCAGTGAGCGTCTCGTAGGCCTCTGCAGTGAGCCTATGGAGTGCGTCTTCAGACAGCAGGAGTCCCAGCTCATAGCGACCCTCAGCGAGCGCGATGGCGCGCTCTCGCGCTCGACGCGCTTCTTGATCTATCGCTCGGGCCAAGGCTTTGTAGCCCGCGCGACGGGTCATCACCAAGATCACGACAACGACCGCGGGAAGACTTGTCGGTAACACAGCGCTGGGCGCGATAAATAGGGCGAGCCCTGGGGTGAATAGAGCTGCGATCAGGGCGCCGATCAGCGGCAACAGCGTTCGTAACAATGCACCCTCGACGACCGCCGCATCGGACACCAATCGATCCAGCGCGTCTTGCTCGCGTCCTGGTCGCTCGCGGAGTTCACTGAGTAGACCATCGAACACATAGCGTCTTAATTTCACCACAAACCGCAGTGTGGCATCGTGGCTCAGTAGCCGCTCGGCGTAGCGCAGACCAGTGCGGGCGACAGCCAATGCCCGAATCAAGCTGGATGGAATCAGGAAGTTAAATCCGATGGCGCCCGTGGCAACCGCCAAACCCGCGATCGCAGCCGCGGTTAAAAACCAGCCTGAGAGTGCGAGTAGGCCAAGTGCTGCCGCGGTCATGCCAATGGTCAGTACAATGGCCAGCACTAACGGCCACTTTGGCACTTTGAGTTGAGTCATCAAACGCCAGAGGGTCATGCGACAACCACCTGCCGATCGGCAATACGATAGGTGTCACCCACGTCCAAAAAGCGTGCATCGTGGGTGCAGATGAGCAGGCCAGGTACGGTCAATTGTTTGATCAGATCCACTAAGGCATCACACGCATCCGCATCCAGATGCGCTGTCGGTTCATCCAAAACCAGCAGTCGTGGGCGACGAATCAGCGCCCGTGCAAGCCCTAACCGTCGAAGTTGCCCACCGGACAAACCGCGTCCACCAATATCGAGTACTCGCTCCAGTGGGGCATTCCCGAGTTGTGTCCAGAGACCGACTTGACGCAAGACCTGCTCACAGGCCGCATCATCTGCTTGGAAGTCGGCTGTTAACTGCGCACGAATGGAGCCCGCATCAAACCACTGATGCTGTCCCATCCATGCGACATGACGGCGTTGCGTGGTGAGGTGTGTCAGGGGTTGCCCTTGCCACAACAGTGTTCCCGCCTGGCGGTGTTGACCGTGTAATAAGCTTCCCAGCAACTGTGTCTTCCCCGAGCCACTCGGACCAAACAAGACCGCAGGGGTGTTGGCTCGGACCGAAAGATGGAAGGGTTGCAACAGGATGGTCTCGTCTGAAAAACCGACTTGGTAGTCCAAGAGCTCGAGAACAGTGGACGGATCATGACACTGTGGTTCACCCGCGGGAGCCATGCGAGTCGTCGGCGCGTGGCCGAGCATGGCCTTCATTTTTTCATCCGCGCTATTGGCTTCAGAGGCGTCATGCCAGGCAGCCATGAGGCGCCGAATCGGGGTATAGAATTCCGGGGCCAAAATGAGCACTGCCAAGCCAGTGACTGGGGTTAAGGTCAGGCCAAAGAGCGGTTCAATCAGATTGAGGAGGCTGAGTCCGACATACACGGCGATCAAGGCAACAGAGATCGCTCCGAAAAACTCAAGGACAGCGGAGGTGAGAAAGGCGAGTCGTAACACGCCCATGGTGGCGACGCGTAATCGATCGGCTTTGGCTTCGATTTCTTGGGCCACCCGGGATCCACCGCCGAGCAATACCAAGGTCTCCATGCCCCGGATTCGGTTAAGGTAGTGAGCACCCAGACGGGTCAGCTCATTCACCTGCTTTTGGCTCGCCGATTTTGCGCCGAGTCCAATTAAACCCATCAGCAGTGGAATGAGTGGCGTCGTCATCAGAATGCCAGCAGCAATGGGCCAGTGGAGCCAGGCAATTGCCCCAAGCACACACAACGGTTGCACCACTGCGAGGTATTTCAGAGCCGGGTAGCGTCCTAACCGCGCAGCAACCGGCTCTGCCCCTTCAATCAGCAGTGCCCCGATGGCTCCCGAGGATGCCGTTGGTAATCGCGACACGACGGCTTCAGAGGCCGCTTGACGATACGCCATCAGCTGCTGCTGGCCATGGGCTTCAGAGGCTTGAAACCAGGCATCTGCCATCACCCGGCGCGCAAAGGTAAGGGCAACCAATAATCCAAGACCAAAGAGCACTTCATCGCCTGGTGGCGCGAATAAGGCGGCGATCAGCAGCGTGCCAGCAATGACGAAAATGACCTCACACAGCCCTAAAAGGACTTGTTTGCGCATCTCTCGTCGCCCTTCACGGGCTATTAGTGTCAGTGATTGATCTATGTCAGTCATGGAATCGATGCGTCAGCCGCAGTGCACCAAAAGGGCGTAAGGTTAACTCAAATTTGTGCGTAAGGATGCGACGATGATCGATTCTGGCTTGGTTGACCTCTCGCGGTTGCAGTTTGCAATGACAGCGATGTATCACTTCTTGTTTGTTCCCCTGACGCTCGGGCTGTCCTTCATGATTGCCATTATGGAGAGCGTCTATGTCATGACCAACCGTCAGGTTTGGCGGGATATGACGGTCTTTTGGGGAAAGCTGTTTGGCATCAACTTCGCGGTGGGTGTGGCGACCGGGATTGTCATGGAGTTCCAATTTGGAACGAACTGGGCGTACTACAGTCATTACGTCGGTGACATCTTTGGGGCGCCATTGGCCATCGAGGGCCTTATGGCGTTCTTCCTGGAGGCCACATTCATTGGGCTCTTCTTCTTTGGATGGGACAAGCTCACCAAAGTCGGGCATCTCGTGGTGACTTGGCTGGTCGCACTTGGTTCGAATTTCTCCGCCTTGTGGATCCTGGTTGCCAATGGCTGGATGAACTTCCCGGTGGGTTCGGAGTTCAATCCAGACACCATGCGTATGGAAGTCACTGATTTTTGGGCGGTGATTTTCAATCCGGTGGCTCAGGCTAAATTTGTGCATACCGTCAGTGCAGGCTATGTGACGGGCGCCATGTTTGTGTTGGGGATCAGTGCGTATTACCTGTTGCGGCAACGGGATGTCGAGTTCGCGAAGCGTTCTATGACGATCGCGGCCTCCTTTGGGCTTGCGAGCGCTCTGTCGGTTGTTGTCCTGGGTGATGAATCCGGGTACTCCGTCAGTGAAAACCAGAAAATGAAGATGGCGGCAATGGAAGGGATGTACGAGACCTTGCCGGCCCCAGCGTCCTTTACCTTGATCGGCTTACCCAATGAAGAGACCCGAACGGTCGACTATGCGATTCACGTACCCTATGTGCTTGGGTTGATCGCGACCCGTTCACTTGACGAAGAAGTGCCCGGCATTTTGGAGTTGGTTGAGCATGCGGTGGTGCGGATTGAAAATGGGCTGATTGCTTATGATGCGCTTGAGGCGCTGAAGGCTGATCGCGCCAATGCGGTCGCACGCGCACGGTTTGATGCGCACAAAGAGGATTTGGGGTACGCATTGCTGTTGAAGCAATATGTTGAAGATCCTCGGACGGCAACTCCTGAACTCGTGGCGCAAGCGGCTTGGGATACGGTGCCTCCGGTGGCTCCTCTATTCTGGACCTTCCGTTTGATGGTGGCGCTTGGGTTCCTCTTTATTGCGATTTTCGCGTACGCCTTCTGGCTGGTTGCACGTCGTCAGCACACCGCGCATCGTTGGTTCTTGTGGACCTGTCTGTTGTCGATCCCGCTCCCTTGGGTTGCGGCAGAGCTTGGCTGGTTTGTGGCTGAGTTCGGGCGCCAGCCTTGGGTCATTGACTCTGTCTTGCCCACGTTTCTGGCTGTCTCGAGTTTGAGTTATGGCGCGGTCTTGACCACCCTCATCGGATTTGTCGTGATTTATTCCACCTTGGCCGTGATTGAGGTGGGTTTACTGCGAAAAACGATCTTGGCGGGTCCCTATCACACCCCGCAGCCCCCCAAAGACAGCACTTCGGGTGAGTTTGCGCCCGCATACGGAAAATAGGAGTACAGGGATGGAATGGCTTGATTACACCGTTTTGCGGGTCATTTGGTGGGCTCTCTTGGGTGTCCTATTGATTGGTTTTGCAGTCACTGATGGATTTGACATGGGCGTGGCGGCTCTACTGCCACTGGTTGCGAAGACAGAGACCGAAAAACGTCTGGCGATCAATACCATTGGCCCTGTCTGGGAAGGAAACCAGGTCTGGTTGATCTTGGGCGGTGGTGCGATTTTCGCAGCCTGGCCGGCGCTCTATGCGGTCAGCTTTTCCGGATTTTATTTTGCGATGTTTATCGCGCTCGTCGCGCTCATTCTGCGGCCTGTGGCGTTTAAGTTCCGGTCCAAGCGGGAGTGTCCAAAGTGGCGCGCGGCCTGGGATGTGGCGTTATGGATTGGTGGACTGGTGCCTGCGTTAATTTTTGGCGTGGCTGTTGGGAATGTGTTACTCGGGGTGCCGTTCTATTTTGATGACAACCTGCGTCCATTCTATACAGGAACCCTCTGGGGCTTGCTGAATCCCTTTGCCTTGGCAACTGGGGTGCTGAGCGTGTTGATGTTGACAGTGCACGGGGCGCTCTGGCTTGGCTTAAAAGCCACCGGTCCGGTGCGCGCCCGAGCAGCACACTATGCACGCTGGGCGAGTCTCGGTGTTGCGCTTGTCTTTATTGGGCTTGGTGTGATCGTGCATCAGGTGTTGCCTGGGTACGTCATCACCAGTGATATCGTCACGGACGGTCCCTCGAATCCTTTGTTGAAAACCGTGGCGGTGATGGACGGCGGATGGACGCAGAATTTCGTGACCTATCCCTTAATGTGGATTGCCCCAATTGCTGGGGTTGTTGGAATTTTAGTGGCACGTGTGAGCTTGGCGATGCACGTGGACTGGCTTGCCTTTATCGGCTCAAAGGTCTCAATTTTTGGAATCATCGCGACCGTTGGCTTGACCATGTTTCCAATGATTTTGCCAAGTTCAATTGACCCCAAGGCCAGTCTCACGGTTTGGGATGCCTCCTCGAGTGAGCTCACCCTGGGGATCATGCTGGGCGCGACGGTGCTGTTTTTGCCGATCATCCTCGCCTACACCGCGTGGGTCTTCAAAGTACTGTTCGGTCGAGTCACCGAAGAGTACGTCGAAAAAAATGCGGATACATTGTATTAAGGAGAACAGTCGATGTGGTATTTCACCTGGGTTTTAGGCGTCGGTCTGGCGAGCGCATTCGGAATTCTAAATGCGATGTGGTACGAGTTAGACACTGACCAGCAAAGCGCTGAAGACTAATTACTGCGCCAAGCGCTTTGCGCGATCGCGTGCGATTTGCGCATTCGCTTGGTCTCCCGCCGCGTCATAGCAGTAGCCTAACAACAATTCCGAGACTGGATCATCCGGCGCTAAGTCGACCACCTGAAGTGCCGCTGTGATGGCCTCTGTTGGTCGTCCCGCAGCAACCAAGAGCTCCGCTTGGACGCGCCAGATACTTGGCTCACCAGGGCGCAGGCGTTGCGCTTCGGCTACGGCAGTCAGCGCCTGATCCCACTGTTTTTTTGCACCAGCTGCACGGGCTTTGCTCAGCGCCTCGAGGCCCTTCCGAGCCTCCGACAACTCCGCCTTCATGGCGGCAAACGCGGGCGAGGGGGGCTGATCTTTGACGGGGTATTGTGCGACCACAGCCTGTATTGCAGCGAGACGCTCGCGACTAATCGGGTGGGTTCCCAATAATTTTTGGGCCAATGAGTTGCTGCTCCCCAATCGCGCAAGTCGCTCTTGCATGCGGATCGCTCCGCGCGGATCAAAGTCGGCGGACACCATTAAACGGACGCCCTCGCGGTCCGCCTCAAGCTCGTTTGATTGACTGTACTGTCCCATGATCAGGCCTTGACCTAAATTGAGCAGTTGCTGGCCTGTCGGAGTTTGCGCACGCTCACCGAGCCCAATTTCAATCAGCGTGCTCGCCAACCCCACCAGTGACCCCATGGTTTGCTGCCCGGTACCATGACGCTCAAGACTGTGGGCCATTTCATGGCCTAAGACCGAGACCAGCTCAGATTCCGCCTCGACTGCATTGAGCAAGCCCCAGTTCACGCCCATTTTTCCACCGGGTAATGCCCAGGCATTTATCGACGCATCATTGATGAGGCGGACTTCCCACTGAAAGGGGCTGGTTGTGGTTCGTGCTAAGCGCTGAATCAGAGTATTGAGATAGTCTGAGGTCGCGTCCAGGGTGATGAGCTCACCCCCTGATTGCGCGAGGGCAAAGGGGTACTGCCGCCGGCCCTTGGTCATTTCTTGGCGATCTGTGGTGACTCGGTCGACCACCGAGTCAATTGGATCACGGACTGGATTTTGGCAGCCTACCGACAGGCCAAGGGTACAGAGTACGGCGGTCAGTGTGCCCCAGTTCATGGCACAGAGAGGGTCGGAATGCGGCCAAGTGTACGATTTTCGATGCCCGCATTATTTTTCAGTAGGGCTTGTTCGGCGCGATAGCTGGAACGCACCATGGGACCGGAGACGACCTCCAGGAAGCCTCGCTGCAAGCCCCACTCACGATAGGTCTCAAACTCCTCGGGAGTCACGTACCGTGCGATCGGTAAGTGATTGGCGGTGGGCCGCAGGTACTGGCCAAAGGTCAGGATATCCACCTCATGTGCCCGACAATCATCCATCGCCTGTTTGATTTCGTCTTCAGTTTCTCCGAGACCGAGCATGAGACTGGTTTTGGTCAGGAGTGTCGGACGATGCTGTTTGCCGTGGCGTAAGACAGTCAGCGTTTGTTGATAGGAGGCCCGCGGGTCCCGCACAGGATGGGTGAGACGCTCGACGGTCTCGACATTTTGTGCAAAGACGTCGAGACCTGAGTCCACTAGGGTTTCCACGTCTTTGAGGACACCCTGAAAATCTGGTGTCAGGGCTTCCACGGCCGTGTCTGGGCATGTTCGTTTGATGGCGCGGATCGCGGCGGCAAAGTGGGCTGCACCGCCATCTGGCAAATCATCACGATTGACACTGGTCAACACGACATACTTCAATCCCATGAGACGCACGGAATGGGCGGTATTCTCCGGCTCCTCGAGATCCAACCACCCTTTTGGGTTGCCGGTATCGACCGCACAGAATTTGCAGGCGCGGGTGCAAACCGACCCCATCAACATAATGGTGGCGGTGCCGGCACTCCAGCACTCGCCGATGTTCGGACACATCGCTTCTTCACACACGGTGGACAGTCGATGCGTTCGCACGATCTGTTTGACGTCTTGATATCCTTGTCCGCCTGGCGTCACGAATTTCAGCCAGCGTGGTTTGTCTCCTCGCGGCGCGGTCGCGCCAGGTTGGTGCTTCTGGCCGTTTTTAATGGCTTTCACACCGACTGCGTTGACAATTTTTGCGCCACTTTTAGGGCGATCAGTTGACTCGGTCATGCAGCCTCAATGGGATCCTCTTCATAGGCAGACAACGGGGCGCAACTACACACAAGGTTGCGATCGCCATACACATTATCAATCCGTCCAACTGGAGGCCAGTACCGATCCATCCTCAGTGCTGGGACTGGATAGGCGGCCTGAACCCGCGAGAACGGATGAGGCCAGTGCTCTTCGGTGAACACGTCGACTGTGAATGGAGCATGGACGAGAACGCTCTCCGAGAGCGAAATGGCGCCCGTCTCAATTTCGCGGATCTCCTCCCGAATCTGAATCATGGCGTCACAGAAACGATCCAGTTCCGCTAAGCTTTCGCTTTCTGTGGGCTCAATCATCAGTGTCCCGGCGACAGGCCAACTCATTGTCGGTGCGTGAAAGCCATAGTCGATCAAGCGCTTCGCGACGTCATCCACACTGATCCCGGCTGACTCTTTGACTGCGCGGGTGTCTAAAATGCATTCATGCGCCACCCAGCCTGCCTTCCCCGTGTAGAGGACGGGATAGTGGGGTTTGAGCCGTTGTGCGATGTAATTGGCGGCTAAAATTGCATGTTTCGTCGCTGAGGTCAGTCCATCAGAACCCATCATCCGGATATACATCCAAGAGATTGGCAAAATCATGGAGGATCCATAGGGAGCGCTGGACACAGGGCCGACCGGAGCGTCCACATCCAATCGCGGATGTCCGGGTAGGAAGGGAACGAGGTGCTCAGCAACGCCGATAGGTCCTACGCCTGGGCCACCACCGCCGTGTGGAATACAAAACGTCTTGTGCAGATTTAGATGTGAGACATCCGACCCAATCAAGGCTGGGCTGGTGAGTCCAACTTGTGCATTCAGGTTGGCACCGTCCAGATAGACCTGTCCGCCATGGGCGTGGATGAGATCGCATATCTCGCGGATATTCGTCTCAAAGACCCCATGGGTCGAGGGGTAGGTGACCATTAGACAGGCCAATTGATCGCTGTGACGTGCCACTTTCTCCTGCAAGTCGGTGATGTCAATGTTGCCCTCTGCATCACAGCCAACCACCACGACTTGCATGCCCACCATTTGCGCGCTGGCAGGGTTCGTGCCATGTGCCGAGGAGGGGATCAAACACACCGTGCGGTGAGTGTCTCCACGGCTGGCATGATACCCAGCGATCGCAAGGAGTCCCGCGTATTCGCCTTGGGCGCCAGAGTTCGGTTGCAATGATATCGCAGCATACCCGGTGATCTCAGACAGCCATGCGCAGAGCTCTGCATATAACCGCTGGTATCCCTGAGTTTGGTGAGTGGGTGCGAACGGATGAATCTGTGCAAACTCAGGCCAGGTGATCGGTGCCATCTCTGCGGCTGCATTCAGCTTCATGGTGCACGAACCCAGTGGGATCATGGCGCGATCCAGGGCGAGATCCCGGTCTGCCAGCTTACGCAGATACCGCATCATGTCGGTTTCGGAACGATAGGCATG
>RFUY01000320.1 GCA_009922705.1 Gammaproteobacteria bacterium | reverse complement strand
GCACAAAGCCCTGAGTTCAGCGCGTTTTTAGACGCGTTGGACGAGGCGACCCAGGCGATCCTCGCAGATCCTGAGAGCACCTACCGCACCTTTGTCGGCTACAAGCCCGCTGAGCTCGATACGCCATTGAATGCGCGCGCGTGGCGCGACACCTTGCCAAAGCTGGCTAAAACAGCGCGAGCGACAGAGCCAGCAGCCTGGGACCGTTTTGCCGCCTTTTTGAACGAGGCCGGGCTCATCACTGAACGTCCGAACACAGCTGACTATCTGCTGAGCCCGCCCTAAATGCTTGGGACCATTGTCACGGTCATCGCCCCAGTCTTACTGCTTGGGGTGTTTGGCTTTGTCGCCACGAAGGTGGGGTATTTTCGGGCGGCACACCGCGAGGGACTCGGCAAATATGTCTTCGATCATGCGGTCCCGATTTTACTGTTTCATGCGGTCCTGAAACTGGATTTCCCCTCGGCATCCGCGGGCGCCCTCTTTATCGCCTACTACCTGCCGTTGGCCCTGGTGTTTTTACTGGGGGCGGCTCTCGCCGTTTGGGTCTTAAAACGCAGCACCGTGGAAGCCATCGTGATTGGCTTAGGCGCCTGTTTCTCGAACACCGTCTTACTCGGGATTCCATTGGTGCCCCGCGCACTCGGACCCGAGGCGCTGCTGCCCTTATTTTTACTGATCAGTGTCCACGGAATCTCGGTGTTTGCAGTGATCACCGTCCTCATGGAAGTCGCCAAAGGGCAAGATGCACAACTCAGTGCGTTCCCAAAGCAAGTCGCCAAGGGACTGATCAGTAATCCATTGATCCAAGGATTAGGCGCCGGATTTTTGTGGAAAGCCACCGGACTTGGACTCCATCCCTTGGTGGCCGAGATGTTTGAGTTAGTCGCCACCAGCGTGGTGCCCTGCGCCCTCTTTGTCTTGGGCAGCTCGTTGGCCACCTACACCCTCAGTGGCTCCATTCTCCCAGCGGTCCTCGTCACCTCCGTCAAGAATCTCGTCCATCCGGCGCTGGTCTGGGGGGTGGGTTCTTGGATTGGGCTCGAACGTGACTGGTTGGCGGTCGCCATCTTGTTGGCCGCGATGCCCACCGGCATGACCATGTATCAGTTTGCGACCCGTTATCAGGTCGCTCCTCCCGTCGCGACGACCTGTATTTTTGTTTCCACCGTCTCCGGCATTGGCACACTTTCGATCGT
>RFUY01000319.1 GCA_009922705.1 Gammaproteobacteria bacterium | reverse complement strand
GGGCTCGGAGATGTGTATAAGAGACAGAACCGGTACCGTGGCATTGGAGGGCGTCAGTCTCAAAACAGATCTACAACTTCTCGCGATGACGGGACAATCGCTGCTGGACGCCGTTGCGCACCCTTGGGAGCTGCGTATGCAGAGTCAGCAAGGGGAGCTCTTATGGGGACCAGCCTACCTCAATCTTAGCCAGTATCCTTTGACGATGACGCTGACAGGCCAATGGCCGCGTCATACGCCCTCGCGCGTTGATATTTCCTCGTTACATCTATCACAAGAGGGACTCCTCCACGCCAAGGCACAAACACAAGCTCATGTGCAATGGGATACCTACCACCCCAATACGCCGAACACCGATTCGCCTGTGCGTATTGAATCGGCACAAATTGACTTGTATGCATTAGACGTACCCGCTGCCTACCAAAGTCTATTCCGTACTGCACTAGCGGGTACTTTGCTCGGCAATCTACAGACTGAGGGGCGTCTCAGTGGATACGCTCTCATCGAAAACAATATCCCCGTTGCCCTCGATCTTTGGCTTCATGATCTCTCGCTCGAAGACGAACGAAATCGTGCACTAACGCTTGATCAGCTGCACGGTGAAATTCATTGGCGCGCACACACCCCTCTCACTCCCCTCAGCTCGCAAATCAACTGGCAAAGTGCCACCTTAAACGGTATCCCCATGGGAGCATCAAGTTTTCAATTCGCTTGGCGAGGAGATGAGCTGCAATTACTAAAAGCAAGTCGAATCCCGATTCTAGACGGCGCATTAAGAGTGGATTCACTTTCAATCAGGAATCCATTCGATCCCTCCAGAGAAATCAGTCTTGATGGGGCGCTTGAGCCGCTCAGCCTGACAGAGCTCACCCAAGCGTTAGGCTGGCCGGCGCTCGCCGGCACGCTGAAGGGTCGAGCCCCGGGCGTTCGGTATCGCGATCAAACTCTCACGGTTAACGGACCCTTAGAGGCCGATATCTTTGGTGGTCAAGTCATTGGCCGAAACTTACAGATCCGACAGCCGTTCAGCCGCTGGCCAAGCGTCACGGCCCCATGGTGATTTTGTCGGCCAGTGGCATGGCCACAGGGGGGCGTGTCTTGCATCACTTGGCCAACTACATCGGCAATCACCGCAACATGGTCATCCTCACAGGTTATCAATCGCCAGGAACGCGAGGTGCCACCTTGGCCAGCGGCGC
>RFUY01000318.1 GCA_009922705.1 Gammaproteobacteria bacterium | reverse complement strand
TTTATGACCTCCGGACCTGTGGTTGTGCAGGTGTTAGAAGGCGAGAATGCGGTTGCCAAGAATCGTGAGCTGATGGGCGCAACGAACCCCAAAGAGGCCGCCCCCGGAACGATTCGTGCGGACTTTGCCGAGAGCATTGACGCCAATGCAGTGCATGGCTCTGACAGTACCGCCAGTGCCGCGCGTGAGATTGCCTACTTTTTTGCAGACGACGAGATCTGCCCTCGCGCATGAGTGATCCAGCCGCCGAGCGCATCAATCTCTTAGGGCTTTCTCCAGAGAAGCTGGCGGCGTTTTTTGTCTCCATCGGTGAAAAACCGTTTCGGGCCACCCAGGTCCTGAAATGGATTCATCAGCAAGGCGTCACTGAGTTCGCGGAGATGACCAATCTTGCGAAGCCACTGCGAGAAACGCTTGCAGCCATCGCCGAAGTCCGTCCCCCAAAGATTTTGTTTCAAGGGGACTCGACCGACGGCACCCGAAAGTGGCTCATGGAAGTCGATGGAGGCTCGAGCATTGAGACGGTCTATATCCCGGATGGGGATCGGGGTACCTTGTGTGTGTCAAGCCAAGTGGGGTGTTCCCTCGATTGCAGTTTCTGTGCAACCGGCAAACAGGGATTTAATAAAAACCTAACGCCAGCCGAGATCATCGGACAGGTGTTTTTGGCGGCAAAATCGTTCGGATTACCCGTCAAGGACACGGAAAAACGGGCCATCACCAATGTCGTGATGATGGGTATGGGCGAGCCCTTACTGAATTTCGAGCCGGTGGTCGATGCCATGACGCTCATGATGGAAGATCAAGCCTATGGGCTGTCAAAACGGCGAGTGACCTTGTCGACATCGGGCGTTGTTCCTGCCTTGGATCGATTGGGTGAAGTGACTGATGTGGCGCTTGCTGTGTCCTTGCATGCCCCCAATGATGCGCTTCGCAACACTCTGGTGCCGATCAATAAGAAGTATTCGATTCGGGTGTTGTTTGACAGCATTCAGCGATACTTAGATCGGCTGTCTGACCATCGTTCTGTGACTTTTGAGTACACCATGCTGCAGGGCGTGAATGATTCGGATGCCCTTGCGGATGAACTGGCCGAGTTATGCGCGACCATCAAGTGTAAAATCAATCTCATTCCATTTAATCCGTTCCCAGGAACGGATTATCGCGTCAGCTCGCGAAATCGCATTTATGCCTTCCAGTC
>RFUY01000317.1 GCA_009922705.1 Gammaproteobacteria bacterium | reverse complement strand
TTGAACCAACGCGTGGCATTTTGGGTCACGCTTGGGATTCCCGTGTCCTTTTTGGCGACGCTCGGTATCTTGTGGATGGTGGGAGGCACCATCAATATGATCAGCCTATTTGGCATGATCATGGCACTCGGGGTGATCGTCGATGACGCCATTGTGGTCGCAGAAGACACACTGACCCTTTACCAATCGGGACAACCCCCACTCGACGCCTCGCTGAATGGTTCTGCACGCATGTTGGCCCCGGTGATGTCATCAAGCCTCACCACCATCGCCGCCTTTTCCCCCTTATTGATGGTCGGCGGGGTGATCGGTGCGATTTTGAGAGACATCCCGGTGATCGTCATCTGCGTCATCGTCGCGTCCCTGATTGAGTGTTTCTTAGTCCTCCCAGGCCACCTAAATCAAAGCCTAGCGCGAGGATCACGGGAGGAGGGGAAGATCCGGCAAACGCTCGACCGCGGCTTCAATCGATTCCGCGATCAGGTGTACCAGCCCATTGTCCACCTCGTCATGCGCGCGCCGGGTCTCGTTCTACTGACAGGTTTGATGCTTTTCGTCTTGTCCGTTGGACTCATTACCGGGGGGCGGGTGAAGTTCACGTTCTTCCCATCCATTGATGGGACGACCCTGTGGGCGGCCGCTCAGTTTACCCCTGGGACTCAGCAAGCTGACGTCGATGCCTTTTTGGCCTCGCTTGAGACCGCGCTCGCCACGATAGAAGCACAGTTTGACACGCCGGTGACGCGCTATGCGGTGCGTCAGCATCGCCAGTTGAGTGGCCCTGGGATTCAGCGCGTTCAGGGCGATCATGTTGGAACACTCAAAGTCACACTGGTGGGCGATGTGGATGGCCCTACCAACGACGCCGTGATCGAGGCATGGCGCGCAAACATTCAGTTACCTGCGGGGATTGAGAAGTTTTCCATTCGACAGGCCACTGGAGGGCCGCCGTCTAAACCAATCGAGGTGAAGTTGACCGGGCAGTCCATTGCACGACTGAAGGACGCATCACTGACGCTCCAAGAACAACTCAAACGCTATCCAGGGGTGTCAAATGTGGACGATGATCTTCCCTTTGGCGCTGAACAACTGGTCGTCACGCTGACCCCTGAAGGACGCAAGATGGGGTTAACCTCTCAGGGCTTAACGGGGCAAATTCGGTCTGCCTTTGAAGGGCGTGTCTTACAAACCTTTTTCGACAACGGAAT
>RFUY01000316.1 GCA_009922705.1 Gammaproteobacteria bacterium | reverse complement strand
GGGCGAAGCTCGGGATTGTTCAGGTTGAGGCGGATTTCTCGGTCAGTGGCTTCCCAGAGATCATGGTCGTTGGCGACCTCTGTTCCTATGCACACACATCTGATGGCAGGGCTCTACCAGGTATGGCTGGACCAGCTGTGCAAGCAGGGGGGTGGGTCGCTCGCTCGATTCTTGGACGGCTGAAAGGTGAGAACGTTCCTCCTTTTCAGTGGATTGATCTGGGAAGCATGGCAGTGATCGGTCCCTGGTACGCGGTTGCCGATTTGCGTGGATTGCACCTGACCGGCTTGGCAGGATGGGTCGTATGGGCGCTCGCTCACTTGGCCTTCATACCCGATACAGAAAACCGGATAGCATTGTTCAGCAAATGGATGTGGCAAATCGCGACACGACAACGTACTGCCTTGCTGATCACTGGCAGACCCGACCAACACCTCGGCGTTGACGTCGGGCTCATGCGCGCAGAACGCCCCGATTAACGACCCATGCGAGCTGCTGCCAGTGAGGCAGCGGTACAGATCAGGGCAACAAAGAGAATCTCCATGGCAATGGTGAGAGTAGAAGGACTGATTGACTAGGTCCCCAACATGGAGCAAGGCCTAGTGCACAGGTGGCATTACCTGCACAAGTCAATCAAAGCTGACAGAATCACCGCTGGATGTGACAATCACTACGCATTGAGCGCCCTGGATAACGTCGTTACTAGGCATCAATACTCACTTAAGCCGCTATGTTCATCCTGGACTGACATCGGTCAATCAAGGAAATCAAAGTTCAAGCATTGCCTTGGTTACATGGGATATATAGCCGTGGCGATGACCTGCTGGTTGTCAGCCGTTGCAGCTGAACGTCTCACCTCTGCAACGCACAGCGGGGGCGAAGCAGATCGAGCCGAAGGATCGACTCCGCCTGATTGGCGTGGTCTCTACTGGCATGCGCTCAACCGCAATAGCTACTGAGGCTCCATATCAGTGCAGGCTCCTTCTTAATGCGTTGTTGAAAGTCAGAGAACCGTATCGATTACTGCGATCCACGACGTTGCCAGGCTTTTCGATACAGGGATCGGTCGCCCAGATCATTTCAGATCACACCGCGTTCTGCAGGGATGCTCACGGCTCCATGCAATATCAAAACCAAGAGCGATGTCTGCGCGCATTCTGACCGTCGATCTGGACGACTCAATCCGCGAAGAACTACCGAGTCGGTTGATCAGACTTGGGCAC
>RFUY01000315.1 GCA_009922705.1 Gammaproteobacteria bacterium | reverse complement strand
AAATCTGACTGGACGCGTTCGATTACTTCCGCTTCGCTCAACCGCTCGTTGGCAAAGCTATTGAGATACAGTTTCAGGGATTTTGACTCGCACAGATTTGGGGAATTCGCAGGGACCACGAGTTGACCAATACGAACCTCTGGACGACCCGTCGCGTTCAGCCAAGACACCTCCCAGGCATTCCACAAGTCATGCCCCTTAAATAACGAGGGATCCACCGCCTCCGCATGACGCGCGAGCTTCCTGGGAACACCCACCAAGACAGAGGGGTCATATGACGTCGGCTGTTCACTCTGGCGACCCAGGGGCAATTTAGCCTGGATCTCTTCTAGCCCAGTTGGATTCGCCATTAGGACCGAACTCCAGCACCTTGTTTCAGTAATCGCAGTGCAATGAGATAACTCACCAGAGTCAGTGTCATCAGAATGGCATAGGCCCATCCGATTGAAATATCGGACACGCCTAAGATGCCAAACCGAAACGCATTCACCACGTAGAGAATCGGATTGAGTTGGGCAAGACCCGCCCAAAAACTCGGGAGCAATTCGATACTGAAAAATACTCCACCGAGGTAGGTGAGCGGCGTTAATACAAAGGTCGGCACAATCGAAACATCATCAAATCGCTTCGCATAGACGCCATTTACGAAGCCGAGGATGGAAAACAGCACGGCCGTCAACAACGCGATGGAAATGACTGCAAAGACATTGTGCACTTCGAGGTCAGTGAAAAATAAAGACAGTCCAGTCACGATCACGGCGACCGCGAGCGCACGCGCAACACCACCGACAATATAGCCCAAGAGGATGGTCTGATAAGAAATCGGGGAGACCAACATTTCCTCAATGAATTTCCCAAATTTGGCGCCAAAAAAAGAGCTTGAGACATTGGCGTAGGCATTCGTGATCACTGACATCATGATCAAACCGGGCACAATGTACGCCATGTAATCAAAACCATTCATGGTGCCAATGCGCTGGCCAATCAGGCTGCCAAAAATAATAAAGTACAGCGTCATCGTAATCGCCGGTGGAATCAGCGTCTGAATCCAAATTCGCGTAAATCGACGGATTTCAGTCCGAACGATGGTCTGAAAGGCCACCCAATTCGGGTTTCCAAAATCAGTGGCTTTGTGCTCATACTGAGACAGTTGGCTCATGCAGCCGCCTCTGAAGAGGTGAGTGTCACAAACAGTTCTTCTAACCGATTGGTCTTTGTCCGCATACTCG
>RFUY01000314.1 GCA_009922705.1 Gammaproteobacteria bacterium | reverse complement strand
GATACGCCAAAGAATATCGCATATGAGCTATCAGGCTAGCCGTGACGGCTAATTAGCGCTGCTATCTTCTCTTCCAATGGTTAGCAGCGGTGCGAGCCCCGCTTTTCTGCCCAACATTTACGCTTAAGGCGCGAGATTCGTCTCCTCGGCGCGAGGCGACCCATAGAGCGCCTGTCTTAACAGCAGAACAGGCTTGTCCCCGTCCGGTCCCAGATATTGGGTCATTACTACGGCCGTGATACCCGCTTCACGATCAATAAAAAAGCCTGTCCCAGCTAGTCCGCCCCAGAACAGTTCGCCTTGACGACTCGTCAATAGTGGCGTGTTGACTGATGATTGGCGAACGCCAATCCCCAGACCCCAGCCGCCCTCAGTCATCACCGGCGAAGCGTCAGCTCGGTGCCAAAACAGTGGCCCTTGCTCGGGGGACATCGTATTACGCTCCATCAAATCGACGGTTGAAGCTTTGAGAAATACGCCATGTGACCCCATACCCCGATTGCGCAGCATCTCGCAAAATACAAAGTAATCCGAAGCACTGGAGAGTAATCCGCCACCCCCAGAGTGCATGGATCCAGCTTGTATGTAGTCCGCGGATTTTGGGAGTCGCTCGGTCAGCTCAATCCATCGCCCAAACGCCAAGATGTCAGTGACGCCCTCAGTGGCAACCTTTGCCGATGCACGGGTTATGCCCCCATTCTGGATGCCGCGTCAAAAGCCTGCGGCAACAAAGCTGCCTTGAAGCTGGACGATGCGGGTGATGTGCCCTTGCTGAAAGAAATTCAACGCGCTTCCACTCCCACACTCAGCTTGGAAGGTGACATCATTGTTCAACCCGTGGTTCGCACCCGCAAAGGCAATGAGTTTGTATCGCCTGCCACTCTGGCTGAGGTAGCCGACTATTTGGTCAAGCACCCCACATCCACATTACTTGCTGGCAGCACCGAAGTGGGCTTGCAAGTGAACAAACAATATTCACGCCCCGATCACATTGTGTATTTGGGCAATGTGGCCGAACTCAAACAAGTCAAAGACACAACTCAGGCTTGGCACATTGGCGCGGTGGTCTCGCTCACTGAAGTTGAAACATTGGTCTCAAAGGCCTACCCCGATTTTGCAGAGGTGCTGCGCCGTTTTGGCTCGCCACCCATTCGCTCTACCGCCACGCTGGCAGGCAACATTGCCAATGGTTCTCCCATTGGTGACACCATGCCTTGCCTCATGGCCTT
>RFUY01000313.1 GCA_009922705.1 Gammaproteobacteria bacterium | reverse complement strand
GCTGGTGGTGATCGTCGACGGCGATAGCGGCCTCTTTAGCGCTGACTTTCGCGCCCCGGAGCGGCTTGCCCAACTTTTGGTACAAGTGGCGGGGCCAAATCAGGCTCGGTGTATCGACCCCCTGTCCAAGGATCTGGACCTCACGCCCCTGTTGTCATTAATGGCCAATCCAAAGGTTCTAAAAGTTTTCCACGCAGCCAGACAGGACCTTGAAATCTTTTACACAATGATGGGAGACGTTCCCAAACCCCTCTTCGACACCCAAATCGCTGCCATGGTTTGTGGCTTTGGCAATGCCGTCAGTTATGAAAATTTGGTTTGGGCTCTTGAAGGGGTCGCGATTGATAAATCAATGCGCGTCACCGATTGGGCAAAACGCCCTCTGTCTCCTCAACAGATCGACTACGCGTTATCCGATGTGGTGCACTTGCGTGCAGTGTACGACAAACTTATCATCGAACTGGAGAAAACCCAGCGGCTCGATTGGCTTGATGAAGAGATAAAAGCCCTGTCCAATCTCGATTTGTACCGCATGGATCCGACGGAAGCTTGGACACGGATCCGTGTTAAAAAGCCAACACCTCGCTTGCTATGCTTGGTCCGCGAATTGGCGGCTTGGCGCGAGCGGGAAGCGCAACGGCGTGATGTCCCACGCCAACGGGTCTTGCGTGATGAAGTGTTGCTCGACATTGCGACCCGTGCGCCAAAAACACTTCCCCAACTCGAACAGATTCGCAACCTGCCCAAAGGGTACATTGGGGGCCAAACCGCACTCGGTCTGCTTGAAGCGGTTCGCGCGGGCAAAGAGGCTCCGTGCACAGATCAATCCAAGTCCTCGCTACAAAAAAATTTACCCAAAGGAACCGGACGCATTGTCGACCTTTTAAGGGTTCTGTTAAAGATCCGCAGTGAAGAACACAATGTAGCGCCCAAACTGGTCGCCAACACCGAAGATCTGGAAAAACTTGCCCTCGACGATGCCGCCGACATCCCAGCCTTAACAGGATGGCGACGCACTGTTTTTGGCGAGGATGCCTTAGCTTTAAAGCGTGGGGAGCTGGCTCTTCGCCTGGCCAAAAAAGGGCGACGCGTAGAAGTCCTCCCCCTCACATCTTGAGGGGGCTTGAAATCGTTCCCACGTCACAGACATTGGAAATCAGGCACCCGATATCAGACACACTCCGAAGGAGTCGACCAGGGCACAGAGCGCTGTGTGGCCTGAGCATATT
>RFUY01000312.1 GCA_009922705.1 Gammaproteobacteria bacterium | reverse complement strand
GAGCGCGCACGCCAGGCGCTTTCCGGCGATTTCAATGACCACCACGCTCACGCCCGGCGCAATCATCACGCGCGTGCTGCCGGGATCACCCGCCGAGACCGCCACAATGCGATCAACACAGGCACAAGCACAACGGTAGAGACAGCATGCAAAATGCGCATACTGGTTTCACTGTGGAGGTGCGGGGTCAGGGCCGCCCACAGATTCACAGGCACCATAAAGGCGCAGAGCATGAGATAGAGAATCATGAAGTTACAGGCAATTGATGAAGATCACAGGTAGGAAAGGATAAGACAAATGTGGTACCAGCACCAATCTCACTGGAGATGGAAATCTTGCCATCCATCGCGTCTACCAGCAGCTTCACCACAGACAGCCCCAGGCCGGAACCCTGCTGATCCGCAGCATTGGACGCACGATAGAAGCGATCAAAAACCTTGTCGAGGTCTTCCATGGGAATGCCCACACCTTGATCGCTGACAGAAATCAGCAGATTGGGTCCATCCAACTTGAGCTCAACCTTGATATCGCGATCGGGCGCCGAGTATTTCGCCGCGTTCTCAAACAAATTGAGCAACACCTGCTTGAGCCGATCGCGATTGGCGAGGATACAAACCTTGAACCGATCAGGCATAGCCAACTTAATCCGCCTCGAGAGCGATGTTTTGGCAGCATCAACCGTCTCTTGCACCACCTCCACCGCACAGACCTGATCCAGCGAGACAGTCAAACGCCCGTTATCAGAGCGGGCCAGATCGAGAAGGTCAGAAACCATTCGAGTAATTCGAGCTACTTCTTCTTGGGCGGTTTCGATGGCCTTACGTTGCTGATCGGTGAGATTGTCGCCGCGCCGCAGTGCCCGCTTGAGATAGCCCGAGAGAATCGTGAGCGGCGTGCGGAGTTCGTGGCTTACCGCATCAACGAATTGGCGTTGATGATCCCAAGCATCTGACAACCGATCCAAGACCCGATTGAACGAATGCGCCATCCGATCCACCTCAATAGGTGCATCGTCGAGCTCGATCCGCAATCGATTGAGATTATCAGCCGTAACCAGATCAGCCATACCATTCAACTGCAGCAACGGCCGCACAATGCGAGACACCAGCAAACCAACCCCCAGCACAGTCAAACCCAGCGCTGTTCCCCAAACACCAACAAGGAGTACAAAAAAGTTTTTATCATCCATCACAGCGGCAGTCACGTTCTCGGCCGTCCACACCTTTGAGC
>RFUY01000311.1 GCA_009922705.1 Gammaproteobacteria bacterium | reverse complement strand
AGCAATCTACTGATTGAGTCGTATTGGCCGGCACGTTGTGTGCGATCGCCCACGATAGACTGGTTCAGTTCCAGTTTCGGCAGCGTTGTGATGCGAACACTGTCAAGCTGCTGCATTGCCGACGTATTATCAATACGGGCGATCACTGTGTTGCCGGTAAAATACAGCTTCTGATATATTTCCTTGCTCCACGCATTGTTGTCAATGCGTTGGCTATTTTCCAGGGATTCTGGCATCAACAGTTTTTGGCCTTCGATCGGTGCCAGTGCAGCGAGTGCTAGAGCATTGAGCCGTGTGCCGTTAAGCTCGAGATCCCAATCTTCTCCCCAGTAGGACGAAATCTCTTGATTATCTTGGCGTTGAGCCATGCCAAGGCGATTAGGTCCCACACCGCTCACTTGATAGGCCAGTACCCCACCAACCGTTGCTGATGCACTGCTCACCTGCACATCTGGGGCAATGCTCGCAATACCGTCCACTTGGACAGGAACGCGTGCCAAACAAGCCCAAAGCACGCCAAGCGCCGTGATCGAGGTTGCCGCGATGGCTGTGGCACGAACAGGCAGCGACAAAAAATGGGCTGGCTTGTTATGGTCGCCACCTCGCTGCAGTCGCTCCAGTGCAATCTGCTCAAAGATCTGGTGACGATCGGCGGCTGGCTGGGATTCTGTGGGCTGCTGAGAGGGTTTTGTCAAGAGAACACGGAGTGGTGACCAGGCTTTGTGGAGGTCGCTGCAGCGTAAATTGTGATCGGGATCATACGCAAAAATGGTGATCTTCAGTCGATCCTCCATGGCTGCGCAGTACCTTCCGGTGGGGCTCACCTGCGGCGCTGTGCTCCTGGCCCTATCGGGAGTCCTTGGTGGATCAGCTGTGCAGGCGTACACCTACCAAGGGATGCAGGCCCCCAAAGTGCAGCCCAACCCGCTGGCCGCACAGCTTGAGCAGAAACTCAAGGTCTTGCAAAACCAGCTCCGCCAGCGATCGATTGAAACCACGCTGGAAGGTGCGGTTGAGCAAAGCCTGCTCCACAATCCTGAGCTGGCACAGGCTTACAGCAAGATTCAGCAGCGCGAATGGAATCTCATCGCCGTTCGACGTGAGTGGTATCCCCAGCTCAGCGCTAGGTCCTCTGGCCCGTCGAGCAGTCTTTGGGGTTATCAGGGTTTTAATACCAATCAAACCAATCCAGCTGCCGTTAACCAAGGAAGCTCGATGGCCATCGAGCGT
>RFUY01000032.1 GCA_009922705.1 Gammaproteobacteria bacterium | reverse complement strand
TCCACAATCGCCGACCGGAAATACTCAACCGCCTCCAGTGTCTCAGCAATCATCGCATCAACATCGACCGGTGCGACTTTGTAAAGATGCTCCAAAATAAAGTTGTGATAGGTCATCAGCTCACGGGCTTTCTCAGCAAAACGCGTCGGATCAAGCGCATCTGCCACCCGCAATCCCCGACGAGAGACCTTGTCCTCATACGCGGGGCCGATTCCACGGCCCGTCGTCCCAATCTTGGCATCGCCTCGGGCAAGTTCTCGCGCTTGATCTAATGCGACGTGGACTTGCATGATCAGTGGGCAATTAGTGCTGACTGAGAGCCGATCGACCACCTGATGACCGCGAGCCTCGAGCATTTTGATCTCTTTCACCAAGGCAATCGGTGACAACACCACCCCATTACCAATGACGCAACGCACATGCGGGCGCAAAATTCCAGATGGAATCAAGTGCAGAGCCGTCTTCTCACCATTGACTACAAGGGTGTGCCCTGCGTTATGACCGCCTTGATAGCGAACAACATAGTCAACCTGTTCGGTCAGCAAATCGACGATTTTACCCTTCCCTTCATCGCCCCACTGACTTCCCAGTACGACCATACTTTGATGCATTGTCATGACGCCCTCGGCCCTCGCTGACGGACTAACGTTTTCAAATCACAGCTAAATCCAGTGGCTGGGCGTGCGCGTCCGAACGACTCACCCACATGATCATAGCGTCCACCGCGGACCAACAACTGATCCGTCTCAAGTGCGTAAATGCCGAACACTAAGCCGGTGTGGTAATGGAACCCATGTGTTTCCCCAAGGTCGACATACCATTGCGCATTGCGCACGCGCATCGCATCCCGAACAGCCAAGATGTCAGTGGCATACACTGTTGCGCCGAGCTGCCCCAAATCGGCGTGGCGGCTCAAGACCACGTCCAAATCCCCGTAGGCGTTCGCCAATACCGATAACGCAGGCTGCGACAGCGCGAATTCAGCAAGTGCCGCTCGATCTTTTCGGGCCAAACTGGTTAAACATTGCGACGCTGTTGCCGGGTCCATGCCCTGCAGCAATGCTTTCAGGACACCCGCATGCCCGACATCGATGAGAAGCGGGCCATCAACAAACAACCGCACTGTGTCCAGTGCCAGCTGCAGCACTTCGATGTCAGCCTCAAGCCCAGCATGACCAAAAATTTCTGCGCCAAGCTGTACCGGGGCACGTGACGTGTCAGCACCGGTTGCACTGGCGCGCAGGACGCTGCCGCAATAGCACAACCGAGTCACCCCAGGCTCATTTAGAGAATGCGCATCGATGCGAGCGGCTTGCGGTGTCATATCGGGACGAATGCCCATCAACCGCCCAGAAACACGATCAGTGATGGTCATCACCTGATCGACCAGATCGTGGCCAACGCCACTGGTTAGGCTCTCAAGATATTCCACCATCGGCGGCATGATCAGGCCAAAGTTATGTGACCGGAACAAATCAAGTGCGGCACGTCTGGCGTCTTCAATCGCCCACGCTTCGGCTGGCAGACATTCCTCCATGCCGTCTGGGAGTATCCAACTAGGCCGTGTCACAGGATGTCCTATCAAGTTACCAAAGCGCGAAAGTGTACATCAAAGCGCGTCAGACTCACCATCATGCGCCACCCAGGGATGTACGAAATAAGACAGGGCACTGAGATCGTGATGATCCAAGCGACAGGGGGCCGCGGCACGGACCGAGGGCTTCGCATGAAACGCAACCCCAATACCGGCCGCCTGCAACATCGGAATGTCGTTTGCACCATCGCCAACCGCCATGACTTGGCTCGCATGAAGCCCCAAATGCTGTTGTGTCGTCTCTAAAAACGCGGCTTTGTATGCGCCATCGACGATGGGCGGAACCACAACACCGGTCAACTGACCGGCCTCACACTCAAGCGTATTCGAGTGCACAACATCCACCTGCAAACGCTGACCGAGCTGATCGGCAAAAAAAGAAAACCCGCCAGAGCAAATGGCGCGATAGACACCAGCCGCACCAAGATTCTGCATCAAACACTCAGCACCAGGCATGATCCGTAAGCGGTCATAAATCGGTTGTAGCTGCGCTTCAGCTAATCCGCGCAATAGGCCAAGTCGTGCCGTGAAACTGGCCACAAAATCGAGTTCACCCTGCATTGCCCGCTCGGTGATCGCCGAGACTTCAGCACCGAGACCGAGTGCGGTCGCCAGCTCATCAATCACCTCATGCTGGATCAATGTCGAGTCCATATCAAACACTGCGAACTTCAGAGAACAGCCGGCTGGGATGGGGAACACATCAGCGTCCATGTGCTCCGCTAAGCCGTACACGACATCAAGCGCTCCCTGCACCCCAAGCGCACCGACTGCCGGCGGCACAACAAAGCTGGAAGGATCAAGGTGAATGGCGTGAATACCCTGATCAACCAGATGTTGACGCTGGTGAATGAGGCGCTCGTGGGACGCAACCCAAAGTGCCCTCATCACTCAACCTCAAGCGCATCAACGCGTTGCAACCCACGTGGGAGGAGGCGGCCTCGCTTCGCACGCTCCGCTGAAAAGGCCTCCAGGTCCGGACCACTCAAGGTGACGTGACGTTTCCCTGCAAGCACTCGGAGCGACTGCCCAGGACGAAATACGGTGAGCGCAACCACACGATGCCCTTCTTTCAGCGCAGCGGCAGGGATTTGAATCAGCTTATTGCCCTTACCTCGCGCAAGCTCAGGGAGCTCAGCCACTGGAAATACCAATAAATGACCACTGGACACCACGACCGCGATAGAGTCCGTCTCAACCTCAGTAATCGCGACTGGCGGCAACAAGCCGGCACCAGAGAGGTTAACAACCCCTTTCCCTGCCTTATTTCTGCCAATCAAATCCGCATGTCGACAGACAAATCCATACCCTTGATCGGTCGCCAAAACCCAGCGGGTTGCGTCGTCTCCCAACGCCAGTTGCACAGCGCGCGCCTTCGGCGGCAAATCAATGCGCCCACTCAGTGGCTCGCCCTGACTCCGAGCCGAGGGTAGTGTGTGTGTCTGCAGGGTGTAGGCACGCCCGTCGGAATCAAACACCACCAACGGCTGGTTAGACCGCCCTTTCGCAGCACATAAATATCCATCACCCGACTTGTAGCTCAATGCCAATGGATCGATGTCGTGGCCCTTGGCGGCCCGAATCCAGCCATTCTCACTTAGAATCGCCGTGACAGGCTCGGATGGCATCAGTTGATCCTCCCGAAGCGCCCGTGCCTCGCCCCGTTCGACCAGTGGCGACCGTCGCTCATCGCCATAGGTCTTTGCGTCGCGCGTCAATTCGTCCCGAATCAACGCGGTCATCTTCGCGCGCGACCCTAAGATCCCTTCGAGTTTGAGGCGCTCGGCTTCCAACGCCGTTTGCTCGGCTTGGATCTTGATTTCTTCGAGTCGAGCGAGGTGGCGTAAACGCAGATCTAAAATCGCATTCGCTTGCACCTCAGAGAGCGCAAATCGACGCATCAGCTCAGCCTTGGGATCCTCTTCCTCACGGATGATTTGAATGACCTCATCAATATTGAGATAGGCAATCAAATAACCTTCCAAAATGTGTAGGCGGTCCATGACTTGATCGAGCCGATGGGTCAGCCGACGTGTCACGGTGTCACGCCGCCACACCAACCATTCGGAGAGCAGCGGCACCAGCGGTTTCACTTGTGGCTTGCCATCAATGCCGATGACATTGATGTTCACGCGATAGCTTTTCTCGAGATCCGTGGTGGCAAACAAATGCGCCATGACCTGTTCAAAATCCACACGGTTCGAGCGGGGCGTCAACACCAATCGAGTGGGACTTTCGTGGTCAGATTCGTCGCGTAGATCCACGATCATCGGCAACTTTTTGGCGTTCATTTGCCCAGCGATTTGCTCCAGAACTTTCGCCGGAGAGGCTTGGTACGGCAGCGCATTCACAACAATATCGCCGTCTTCAATCACATAGGTCGCGCGCATCCGTACGGATCCATGCCCAGTGTCATAAATCGCCTCTAGATCAGCCCTGGAGGAGATGATCTCTGCGTCTGTCGGATAATCCGGCCCTTGAATAAACTGGCACAACTCAGCAGTCGTCGCATCGGGGTGGTCTAGGAGGTGAACAGCCGCTGCCACAACTTCGCGCAGGTTATGCGGAGGAATGTCTGTCGCCATCCCCACCGCAATCCCAGTCGTTCCATTCAATAAAATGCCTGGGACCCGTGCGGATAAGAGCCTTGGCTCTTTCAATGTCCCGTCGAAGTTGGGCTGCCAATCGACCGTCCCCTGCTCGAGCTCGTCCAAAAACAGCTTGGCAATGGGCGTCAATCGGGCTTCGGTGTACCGCATTGCGGCAAAACTTTTAGGGTCATCGGGTGAGCCCCAGTTACCTTGCCCATCGATCAGTGGGTAGCGCGTACTAAACGGTTGGGCAAGGAGCACCATGGCCTCGTAACAGGCGGAATCACCGTGCGGATGGAACTTACCCAGCACATCACCCACTGTCCGCGCCGATTTCTTATGCTTGGATTGCGCAGAGAGCCCAAGCTCACTCATCGCATAAATGATGCGGCGTTGCACAGGCTTAAACCCATCCGCAATATGCGGCAAGGCGCGGTCTAAAATGACATACATCGAATAATCGAGATATGCCTTCTCGGAGTAGGTTTTCAGCGCAAGGCGCTCAAATCCCTCGGTCGCAGCAACGCTCAAATGAGTTCCTTAGCCTGTGTCATCCTTGCGCGGAAACTACCCGTGCAAACGCTGATAGGCAAGACTGCCAGCCGCCATCGCGATTACAAAGAGGCCAATGCTCGTTGGTGCAATCAAAATTGCCGCCAGAGCCGGTCCTGGACACAGCCCACCAATTCCCCAACCTACCCCAAAAATGAGTGCGCCAAGAACCAACTGTCGATCGACTGCCGCCGCCAAGGGAACCTGAATATCCCGAAAAATCACTGGAACAGTGCGTCGCTGCATATACCAATAGCCGAGTGCAGCCACTGGAATCCCTCCACCCATCACAAAAATCAAACTGGGGTCAAAGGTGCCCGCCAAATCCAGAAAATTGAGAATTTTCGCCGGATTGAGCATACCAGATAACCAAAGTCCACCACCAAAGGCAGCCCCCATCAGGAGCGCAAGTACACGGCCCATCAGTTTACCCCCAAGACATGACGCACGACGAAGACCGTGATGATCGCGGAGACCATAAAACAACCAGTGGCCACCACTGAGCGAATCGACAGTCGAGAAATCCCACAAATCCCGTGACCACTGGTACACCCCGAACCCAAACGGGTGCCATAGCCCACCAAAAGCCCCGCAATGACCATGGCCATCGGTGGTGCAGGATTAAAGCCATGCAGTGAGCCAACACTGAGTTCAAGCAACAACGGCATGCCAATCAGACCCACTAAAAACCACACACGCCATTGAATCTCACCAAAATCAAACTGCAGTGCGCGTCCTAAAATGCCACTAATCCCAATCACTCGCCCAAAAAAGGCAAAGCCGAGCGCAGCAGAGAGACCGATCAATAGGCCCCCAAACACTGACAACCCCGGTGTAAACTCTGTCATCGTATTCTCCTACCATGATCAATGTGACAAACGCACAGTATGGCTGCCCACGACAGCGCGTGCAGAATATACTTATTCCAAAGTGTTCTATCTATGGAGACAACCCATGATTAAGCCTGATGTTCGAGCGTTTTTTGATGCGGCCACATGGACGCTGACCTATGTGGTCAAAGACCCAGACTCTGCACATTGCGCGATCATTGACTCCGTATTGGACTATGATGCGGCAAGTGGACGCACAAAAACAGAGAGCGCTGATCGCGTGATCGCCCTGATTCAATCCGAAGCCCTGATCGTCGATTGGATTCTTGAGACACACGTCCACGCGGATCACTTAAGCGCAGCCCCATATCTGCACAAGCATCTTGGAGGACAGATCGGGATCGGCAATCACATCGTCGATGTGCAAACCATCTTCGCCGCACTGTTTAATGTCGAACCTGAATTCCGTAGAGACGGCTCCCAGTTTGACACCTTGTTTGCGGATCAAGAGACCTTCCAGATCGGTGGCATGACAGCGACCGCATTACACACCCCTGGCCACACCCCAGCATGCATGTCGTATCTGATCGGCGACGCCTTGTTTGTCGGCGACACCTTGTTCATGCCGGACTTCGGGACAGCCCGGTGCGACTTCCCCGGCGGTGATGCGCGCACCCTGTACCAGAGTATTCAGCGGTTATTGGCGTTGCCGTCAGAGACGCGCATGTTTATGTGCCATGATTACTTACCGAACGGACGCGCGTTGGCCTATGAGACCACGGTCGGCGAACAGCGGGCCTCAAATATCCATGTGCACACAGGGATTTCCGAAGAAGAATTTGTCACAATGCGGACAGCGAAGGATCAGACCTTGTCGATGCCGACCCTGATTCTGCCATCGGTGCAAGTGAACATGCGGGCTGGGCAATTGCCCCCTGCCGAAGCCAATGGCACGCGTTATCTCAAGATTCCTCTGGATGCCGTGTAAGGAACAGATATGTTGATTCGTAAACTCACCGAAACACTCTCGGTGGCAGATCAAATTACCGCCGCTGATATCTCCGCCATTCAGGAAGCAGGGTTTCAGGCGATCGTCTGCAATCGCCCAGATGAGGAGGGTGAACCGCATGTCGACGCTGACACGGTCGCGCGCCTCGCGGCAGACGCCGGACTCGCCTTTGCGTATCTCCCAGTCAATGGAGGCAACATTACGGATGCCGACGTGGAAGCACATGCGCAACTACTCGAGGAATTACCGACCCCCATTCTGACGTACTGCCGCAGCGGGGCGCGCTGCGCCAAACTGTGGGCACTCAGTGAATCCGGGAAAACGGATCCCCGTCAGTTGATTCAAACCGTGGATCAAGCGGGTTTGTCGGTGATGGATATTGCGCACCGTCTGTAACCCTCGGGTTTTTTCGTCCGCACGCGCGTTCGCAGTCACTCGCCTCCAGCGCCTGACGCAGGAGGCGCGGCGATGATGCGGCCGCCCATTTTACGGTGGATTCGGCAGTATGACCGGGGTTGTTTGACGGATGATGCCATCGCAGCGGTGATTGTGACGATCATGTTGATTCCACAATCACTGGCCTACGCCATGCTTGCGGGTCTTCCGCCAGAGGTTGGCCTCTATGCCTCCATTCTTCCGTTAGTCGCCTATGCGATCTTTGGGTCCAGCATGACCCTCGCGGTTGGACCGGTTGCCGTGGTCTCGCTGATGACTGCCGCGGCCGTCAGCCAAGTCGCCGCCACTGGAACCGCAGAATACCTCGGCGCCGCGATCTTACTCTCGCTGTTGTCCGGACTGATCTTGATTGGGCTCGGCATTGCCCGCGCCGGGTTTCTCGCGAACTTACTGTCACACCCCGTCATCTCCGGATTCATTAGCGCCTCGGCGCTCTTGATTGCGATCAGTCAGCTAAAGCACATTTTGGGCGTCCCCGTGTCAGGGCATGACCTGCCGTCGATCGTGAGCGATCTGTGGCGGCAGCTCGATCAAGCAAATCTACCGACAGTCATCATCGGTCTCGCTACCGTCGCTTTCTTATTTTGGGTTCGCGGTGGTCTAAAACCGCTGCTCTTGCGATTAGGGGTCAACGCGAAGCCTGCCGACATCATCACCAAAGCTGGACCCGTCTTCGCAATCATTCTGACCACCGTGTGTGTGTCTGCTTGGCACCTGCAAGACCAAGGGGTCGCGATTGTCGGGCTCATTCCCGAGGGGCTCCCCCTGCCACAGCTCCCACCGCTCGACTTAACGCTTGCGCGAGAACTGATTCCAGCCGCCATCCTGATCAGCATCGTGGGCTTTGTGGAGTCGGTCAGTGTTGGGCATACCCTTGCGGCACGACGTCGCCAACGCATTGAACCGAATCAAGAACTCATTGGTCTCGGCGCCGCCAATCTCGCCAGTGGATTTGGCGGCGGCTTTCCAGTCACCGGCGGGTTCTCGCGCTCTGTGGTCAACTTCGACGCTGGTGCGCAGACCCCCTTCGCTGGCGTTTTCACCGCGGTGATGATCGCACTGACCGCACTCTTTCTGACGCCATTATTCGAATACTTACCTCGGGCCGTCTTGGCCGCAACGGTGATTGTCGCAGTGTTGTCGTTGGTCGATTTCAAGAGCATTCAGCGCGTCTGGGTGTTTTCCAGAACAGACTTTGCAGCCATGATGACAACGATTGGTGTGGTTCTATTTGTGGGTGTCGAGGCAGGAATTCTGGCAGGGATCGCCTTATCGATCGCCTTTCTCGTGGCGAAAATTGCGCGTCCACACATGGCGGTCATTGGGAATGTTCCAGGCACCCAGCACTATCGTAATCATCTGCGACATACGGTGGTACGGAGTCAGTCTGTACTGGCCATTCGCTTTGATGAAATGCTGTTCTTCCTCAACAGTCATACCTTGGAGGATGAGGTCGCTGAGCTGATCACAGAAACCCCAGCGCTCACTGATTTGGTCTTACAGTGTGCCGCGATCAACGAAATCGATGCCTCAGGCCTTGAGGCACTCGAGTCCATCAATCATCGCCTGCAGTCACTCGGGATTCGGTTTCATCTCTCCGAGGTTAAGGGCCCGGTGATGGATCGGCTGCGTCGCGCAGGCTTTGAGCAACAACTCTCGGGACAGGTGTTTCTCTCCCATCACGATGCCATGCTGACCTTGGATCCTAGCTTGGCAACACCATCGTCCTAAGGGGCATCGAGTGCACTGGGGAGCGCCCAGTTGCAATCCACCAGTCGCCGTCGCGCCTCGTCTTCAGTACACCCACGAAACTCGCACAGAATCCGGATTTGCCGTGCGCGTAGTTTCTCATTGGTGGCTTGCACACAACTCATCTGATTGCCGCGGACGCGACCAAGGCGAGTCATCACCACTGTGGACCAGACATTCAGAGCCACCTTCTGCGCGGTGCCTGCTGCCAGCCGGGTAGAACCAGACAACACCTCCGGTCCGGTCTCTAGCAAGATTGGAAAGTCCACAAGGTCAAAGAGCGGGGCATTTGGCACATTTGCAATCCCCAGTGTCATAGCACCGGCTGCACGGGCGGCATCCGCAACACCGAGAGTGTAGGGTGTGCGCCCGGAGGCCGTAATCGCAATCACGATGTCGTCAGCGGTTGCGGCCAACGCGGAAATCGCCGCACGACCAGCCGCTTGATCATCTTCGGCACCTTCCTGTGCCTGAAGCAAAGCCTCTCGATCACCGGCAATACAAAATGCAAGGCGGCTAAAGGGCCATCCGAACGTGGGCGTCAACTCAACACCATCCTGCACACCAAGACGGATAGACGTACCCGCGCCCCCATAGATCAATCGCCCCTCTCCCTGACGCAATCGCTCGGCGACGGCGTCGGCCGCTTCGGTGAGCCGGGACGCACTTCGTGACACCGCAGTGATGGCGTCAGCTTGATGCGCGAGCAAACGGTCAATGGCCTTCCGAGAGCTCAATTGGTCGAAGTCTGCGCTGGAGCGATCGACCTGTTCAGTTAACAGATCTGCTAGTTTTGTTTCTTCGCCCATTGATCTTTCAATCCAACCGTCAGGTTGTACACCACAGCATCTGCGGTGCTATCCGGGTCCTGTTTAAAAAAGCCAACGCGCTCAAACTGCCAGTAGGCTTCGGGATCAATGTGCGCTAAACCAGGCTCAACCCAAGCAGTTCGCATCACCAGAGAGTCAGGGTTGATCACGGTCGCTAACGCCTCCGCGCGCGCAGGGTCGGGTACCGTAAAGAGAGGCCCATACCACCGAATGTCAACCGGCTTCGCGGTTTCAGCCTCCACCCAATGAATCGTCCCCTTGACCTTCCGGCCTGAATGATCCTGTCCAGATCGGGTGTCTGGGTCATACCGAACAACCAAGGTGTCGATCTTCCCATCCACGCGTAACGTATCGACATGATCGACGATAAAACCGTATTTGAGGCGCACCGAACCGCCAGGAGACAACCGGAAAAACCCCTCAGGAGGGTCTTCCTCGAAGTCAGATCGGTCAATCCAAAGCTCACGGCCAAAATAGGCTGTCCGTGACCCGTACTCTGGATGCTTGGGATGCCATGGGATGTCTAAGGCGAGCGGCGCCTCCTGCCAGTTCTCAACGAGTACTCGAATCGGATCAAGAACCGCCATTCCTTTGCGAGCACGGCCCTCAAGATCATCACGAACGGCCCCTTCTAGGATTTGATATTCAATGGTGTTGGGCTTGCGGGTTACCCCAATCCGCTCGCAAAACAGCCGGATCCCTTCTGGAGAATAGCCACGCCGACGCAACCCGGCGATGGTCGGCATCCGAGGATCATCCCAACCGCGGACATAGCCTTCCGTGACCAGCGCATTCAGCTTTCGCTTGCTGGTGACAGTCCCTTCCAGCTCCAGCCGACTGAATTCCGTTTGCTTGGGCTTTGATGGCACAGGCAATTTCTTTAAAAACCACTCGTACAGAGGACGGTGATCTTCAAACTCCAAGGTGCACAGCGAGTGTGTAATCCCCTCAATCGCATCCGACTGTCCGTGCGCGAAATCATAGGTCGGGTAGATACACCACGCCTCGCCAGCGCGAGGGTGCGAAACATGCTTAATGCGATACAACACAGGATCACGCAAATTCAAGTTTGGGCTGGCCATGGAGATTTTTGCGCGTAAGACCGCCGCACCTTCTGGCAACTCCCCAGCGCGCATCCTAGAAAAGCATGCCAAGCTCTCCGCCACCGGCCGATCACGGTAGGGGCTGTCGACACCAGGCTCCGTTAACGTCCCACGGGTCGCACGAATGGCATCAGCGGACTGCTCATCGACGTAGGCATCGCCCTGCTCAATCAAATAAACAGCCCACTGATACAAGGTCTCAAAATAATCCGACGCATGATGGAGCGCGTCCCATTGGAATCCAAGCCAACGCACATCCGCCTCAATGGCATCAATGTATTCCTGAGACTCCTTCGCCGGATTGGTATCATCAAAACGCAGATGGCATCGTCCAGAAAACTCTTCTGCAAGCCCGAAATTCAAGCAGATACTTTTCGCATGCCCGATGTGGAGATAGCCATTGGGCTCAGGGGGGAAGCGCGTCACAGGCGCGCTTAACTGGCCCTGCTTGATCTGATCCGCAATTTTGCTGCGGATAAAGTGCGTGGGTTTTTCGAGCATCCCTTACACCATTAACAGGGTTGCTAACTTTCGACGCCCTTGCCGAACACGAGGGTCTTCAGCACCCAAACGGTCAAAGATCTTGACCAACAGTGCCCGGGCACCGTCTTCCTTATAAGCACGATCACGACCAATGAGATCCAACAATAAGGCAATCGCCCGATCCACCTCATCCACCAGCATGGCGTGGGCAGCTAAAAAATAGGCGGCTTCAGAATCCGTCGGATCTGCAGCGACTCTCGCCTCACAGGTTGGCCGGTCTGGCGCCCCCTGAAGGAGTTCAACAAACAATTTCCCGGCCATCACCGCTTTGGCTCTCGGATCAAGTTTCTGGGCATCCGGCAGCCGGGAGACAATCGCCTCAGCACTGTCTAAATCACCTTTGGCGAGTAACACCAGAGCCATGTCTAAGTACAAGCCATGGTTTTCAGGATCATCGGCAAGCATCAGCTGATAGAGCGCGATCGCTTCATCGTATTGCCCCGCCTCAACCAATGCCTTCGCGCGCACTTCTGGCGAATCTTCAGGCGGAGTAATATGCGCATTCAGCATCACCCGAATTTCCCCCTCTGGGCGCGCTCCCATAAAGTGATCTACCGGCTGCCCGTCCTTAAATAACACCACCGTCGGCAATGACCGGACACCCATAGAGGCAACCAGCATTTGCTCCGCATCTGAGTCGATCTTCGCGAGGATGAACGCACCGGCATACTCTTCTGCCAGCTTTTCCAAGATCGGACCGAGGCTCTTGCACGGGCCGCACCAGTCTGCGTAAAAATCAAGCAGGACCGGCGTCGTGCGGGATTGCATCAAGACCTCTGATTCAAAATTCGCGGCGGTGACTTGGATCGAATAGGGATTGGACATACAGAACCACTGAAGCTTGAGAAAATGGCCCATGAGTATACCCTCTCAAGCCGAAAAACAGTGAGGCATGCATGGATCTAAACGCGCGACAACAAGAAATCATTGAGGAGTTTGCCTTTTTTGACTCTTGGATGGACAAATACCAGTACCTCATCGATCTCGGACGAGAGTTGCCTGAGATGGCGGAGACGCTAAAAACCGAGGCCAATCTGGTCCGAGGGTGTCAGTCTCAAGTCTGGATGCATGTCACTGGAACCTCCGAGGCACTAGAGATTCAGGCGAACTCAGATGCTGCGATTGTCTCGGGACTGATTGCGCTGGTGACGCGCTTGTACTCAGGGGCACCCGCTGAGGCGATTTTGAACACATCACCCACCTTTGTGGAGGCCATTGGCCTGTCTCAACATTTGTCACCCACCCGTGCAAATGGTCTAGCATCCATGTTAGATCGGCTAAAGCAGGAGGCCGTTCGCATCAAAAACGGAGTCAATCCTTGAAATAGGACTAGTTAAGTCCTATATACTTTGCACCGCGTGAACAGGTGCACCATGATCAAACTCAGCAAATTGACAGATTATGCATCCGTTGTGTTGGCTGTCATGGCCCAGCACCCGCATGAGCGCTGGGCCGCACAAGAACTGGCTGAGCGAACGCAGGTTCCCAAACCAACCTGCGTGAAAGTGTTAAAGCAACTGACGCGCGCCGGGTTACTCGTGTCGGCACAGGGCGCTCGTGGTGGGTACGCACTTGCCAGACCGGCGTCAGAGATTCCGGTTAAAGACATTATTGAAGCCATTGAAGGGCGATTAGCAATCACCGAATGCGGGACCGATGAGCACTTATGCAAGATGACCGACCACTGCGCCATCATGTCTCGGTGGCGAGAGCTCGGAGATCGCGTGAATGCCATGCTGACTGAAGTGAGTCTGGCTGATTTAGTCAGCCCAACACAGCTGCGAGATCGATCTCAGGATCGGATCGCTGCTCGACAGATAGGGTGAGGATAACCATGTCTACGGAACACAATCTCGATCAATTGGTCGATCAGGATTATAAGTATGGATTCGTGACGGACATCGCGTCCGACACCTTTCCACCGGGTCTTGATGACTCCGTCATTCGTGCGATCTCGGCAAAAAAAAATGAGCCGGAATGGCTGTTAGAGTGGCGGCTACAAGCCTATGAAAAATGGCTTTCGATGAGCCCGCCGACGTGGGCTCATGTTGATCATCCAGCCATCGATTTTCAGTCGATTAGCTATTTCTCAGCACCAAGAAAGTCAGGGGATGGGCCTCAAAGTCTTGACGAGGTCGATCCTGAGCTCATCGAAGTGTATAACAAGCTAGGGATTCCACTGGAGGAGCAGAAAATGCTCGCCGGTGTCGCCGTCGATGCTGTGTTTGATTCGGTCAGCGTGGTGACCACATTCAAAGACAAACTGTTAGAAGCAGGCGTGATCTTTTGTCCTCTGTCTGAAGCAGTGCATACGCATCCCGAGTTGGTCAAAACCTACCTCGGATCCGTGGTACCACAACAAGACAATTACTACGCCGCACTGAATTCGGCGGTATTCTCAGACGGCTCCTTTGTGTACATCCCGAAGGGCGTCCGGTGCCCCATGGAACTCTCGACGTATTTTCGGATCAATCAGCAAAATACTGGACAGTTTGAACGGACCCTGATCATCGCTGAAGAAGGCAGTTACGTCTCTTACTTGGAGGGCTGTACCGCACCGCAGCGTGATGAAAACCAATTACATGCAGCCGTTGTTGAACTGGTCGCGATGGCGGATGCTGAAATCAAGTACTCCACCGTCCAAAACTGGTTTGCTGGAGATGATGAGGGTAAAGGCGG
>RFUY01000310.1 GCA_009922705.1 Gammaproteobacteria bacterium | reverse complement strand
GAGCTAAGAAAATGGCAGATTACAAAGCAGTCAAAATTGACAAGGGTCCCGGCGGCTGGGGCGGACCGCTGACCATCAAGCCAACCGCTGATCGTCCCTACATCTACTCGGTAACCGGTGGCGGTATTCATCCACTGGCCGCAAAGATCGCAGAACTGACCGGTGGCGAGGCATTTGACGGTTTTAGCTCTTCGAAGCCATTCGATCAGATTGCGGTTGCAGTCATCGACTGTGGTGGCACAGCTCGCATCGGTGTTTATCCGATGAAGAAGGTCCCAACTGTGGACATCCACGCCACCAGCCCAGCGGGACCACTCGCAATGTTCATCACCGAGGATCTATTGGTCACCGGCGTGAAGCTGGACAACATAAACCCAGCCTAAAGACTTAGAAAGACAAGAATCGATGACCGTGCTTTATAGGAGCACAGTCACCGAGATAGGCGAGCTCGTCCCGACTTTTGTGGCCGAAGGCATGCTCGTCTTCTTCGGTGAAGGTGCTCCAGAGGAACTCAAGACCTTTTGCATCATTCACAAAGTGGAGCATCAAGAGGGTCAGGTGAAGCCGGGAGACATGGTCTCGATTGATGACCACAGCTTTGAAGTGTTGGCGGTTGGCTCTGTTGCCAATGACAACCTTTACAACCTGGGGCATCTAAATCTCAAGGCCGATGGCAACAATGAAGCTGACCTACCTGGCGATGTCTGCATCGCTCAGGTTGAGCTGCCAGAAATAACCATTGGCACCAAATTGGAAATAACAAGGAGCAACTAATGCAGTACCGCCTGAAGCTAGCTGAGCTGGCTGAGAAGCAGGGCAGACCTTTCAGAATCGCGCTGGTGGGGGCCGGTCAGATGGGAAGGGGCTTTGCCTCGCAGTCTCACCGCCTTGGCCTTCAGGTTGCGGTTGTGGCAGACATTGCCCCCGAGCGCATCACCCAGGCTTTTCACGATTTAGGGATGGGCGATCCCGTTATCTCATCTAATGCCCAAGAGCTAAACGCCGCTATTGCCGCGGGCAAGCCTGCCGGAACTACCGATGCGGCCGTGGCGTCCAGCTTGGATGTTGACGTGGTTGTCGAGGCGACAGGCGTGGCTGCCATTGGTGCGGACGTTATGTATCACGCCTTAAAGGCGAAAAAACACGTTGCAACTTTGAACGTCGAGGCTGATGTGACCGTTGGGCCAATGCTGCATCGGATCGCCAAGGAAAACGGTGTCCTCTACAGCG
>RFUY01000309.1 GCA_009922705.1 Gammaproteobacteria bacterium | reverse complement strand
GCATACAGCTCTACTGCCACGATTGACGGAGGCGGCGGTCGGGATGCCTTGATTATTGCGGAGTCCAAACTTGTTATGGGATCCGCAGCAAGCGTCATTACAAATGTTGAGGCCATTGACTTAAGTTTTACGACCTCTGGAACAGATCTTGCCATCGGTATTGAAACCATACGACGTATGGATCCATCGGCCAATTCATCAGTCGATATTCTTGGCGGTGCAGACGATATTCTCCGACCCCTCGGAGATTGGTCATTCAGTCACTCTGATGGCAACTTCGACATCTACACCAGCGGAACAGCCACGCTTCGAGTGGATCCGAGCATTACGGTGTTGGGTGCGGAGATTTTTGGAGATGCGAACCGTGCGGTGTTGCAGGGGTATGGCTTAGCGGACACGTTGACCTCGTCGGTGGCCAGTGACACGTTGGACGGTGGTGGTGGTGCGGATGTGTTGTTGGGTGGTGGTGGCAATGATGTGTTGGTGTTTGATGCCAATGACACGACGGTTGATGGAGGTGTGGGGGGTAATGACCGTCTGGTGGTGAAGGATGCGGTTGCGGATCTTACGGCGTTTGCTGGGTCGTTGGGCAATATTGAGACGATTGATTTGCGCGAGAATTTTTCCAACACGGTGGTGTTGGATGGGGCGGCGGTTAGTGAGTTAACGAGTGGTGGCAACACCTTGTTTATTGAGGGTGATGCGGACGACAAGGTGGTGTTGCAGGGCACGTGGACTGCGACGGGCAGCCCGGAGATTATTAATGGCACGCCTTATCAGACTTATACCAGTGCAAGCGGTGAGACGGTCAAGCTTGATACACAGGTTGCTTTTTTAACGGGCCCGGTTTTAACGGGCAGTAACAGCGCGCCTGGTAATGCGGAAGCGGAATTTGTTTTTGGAAGTGCGAATGCCGACTCGATTTATGCGGGCAATGGCGATGATGTGTTGCAAGGTGGGGCTGGTAATGACACTTTAATCGGTGGTAATGGTCGTGACACGGCCGATTACAGCGATGCCACGGCAGCGATCACGGTAGACCTTAATCAAGCGCAGCGTACGGTGGTCTCTGCGGGGTCCAGTGGCAATGATGATTTAGTCAGCATTGAGAACATTACGGGCAGTTCTTTTGCGGATCGGATGACGGGCAATGCCGAGGCTAATCAGTTCTCGGGAGCTGAAGGCAATGACACCTTGGATGGTGGTGCGGGTGATGACACGCTGATTGGT
>RFUY01000308.1 GCA_009922705.1 Gammaproteobacteria bacterium | reverse complement strand
ACCACGCCCTCAGCCACCTGCTTTTTGACTTTCTTACGGGTCTGTGTCCGTTGGGTCGCCATTAGAATTCCTTATTTACGAATCGGTTTACGTGGGCCCTTCCGAGTCCGCGCATTAGTCTTAGTCCGCTGGCCACGTACCGGCAAACTCCGACGATGACGAATCCCACGGAAGCATCCAAGGTCCATCAAACGCTTAATGTTCATCGACACTTCGCGGCGCAGATCACCCTCGACATCGAATTTCGCAACTTCAGTACGCAGTGTTTCAAGCTGCTCTTCGGACAGTGAACTGACCTTCGCTGCTTCTTCAATTCCTGCGCTTTTGCAAATCGCTTTGGCGCGAGTCTGACCAATCCCGAAAATATACTGCAGTGAAATCACTGTGTGCTTATTGTCTGGGATGTTAACGCCGGCAATACGTGCCATTCCTAACTCTCCAACTTCACGGACGGGTATCGCCGCCCTCGAAAATTACAAGGCGCGAGATTCTATTGATTTCAATAGAAAATCACAACCCCTAACCCAAATTACCCTTGCCGTTGCTTGTGGCGCGGATCAACGCAAATGACGCGAACAGAGCCGTTACGACGGATGATGCGACAGTTACGGCAGATACGTTTCACAGATGCGCGTACTTTCATTTTTACCCCCAAGCTCGATTAACGGAGCAATCCGCCCGAGCCATAGCCTTTTAAATTCGATTTCTTCATGAGCGACTCGTACTGACGACTCATTAGATGCGACTGCACCTGCGCCATAAAGTCCATCACAACCACCACCACGATCAGCAGAGACGTCCCACCGAAATAAAACGGAGCGTTGAATCCGACAACCAAACTCTGTGGCAACAAACTTACTGCGGCGATGTAAGACGCACCCCAAAAGGTCAAGCGGCTCATCACCTTATCAATGTAATTGGCAGACTGCTCACCAGGACGAATCCCAGGAATAAAGGCCCCAGACTTCTTCAAGTTGTCCGCTACATCCCGTGGGTTAAACACCAACGCCGTGTAGAAATAACAGAAGAACACAATCCCTAACGTAAACAACAAATAGTACAGCGGCTGTCCTGGGCCAAGTGCAAGACTGATGTCTTGCAACCACTCCATGCCTTCCCCTTGTCCAAACCATTGGCCGATGGAGGCTGGGAATAACAACAGACTCGAGGCAAAGATCGGCGGGATGACCCCTGCCATATTGATCTTCAGCGGTAAGTGGCTCTGCTGCGCCGCA
>RFUY01000307.1 GCA_009922705.1 Gammaproteobacteria bacterium | reverse complement strand
CCAGCAGGCAGATTGACAGGAGATTTCGCTACACGAGACATCCGATACTCCTTAGAACACGGTGCAAAGCACTTCGCCGCCGATACCGGCTTTGCGTGCTTCGCGATCAGTCATGAGGCCCCTGGATGTCGAGACAATCGCAAGGCCGAGACCACCCCGAACCTTGGGAAGTGAATCCTTGCCTTCGTACCGACGCAGTCCTGGGCGACTCGCGCGTTTGATTTCCTGAATCACTGGACGCCCTTCGTGATACCGAAGCGCCACAGTCAATGTCGCCTTCGCGCCATTTTCCTCAACCTGGAAACCACCCACAAATCCTTCCGCCACAAGCACTTCAGCCACAGCGACTTTCTGCTTTGAGGACGGCATTGACACAGATGTCTTACCTGCCATCTGGCCGTTACGAATACGAGTGAACATATCCGCCAATGTATCTTGCATACTCATCCGATCGCTCCTTACCAGCTGGCCTTTTTCAGTCCGGGGACTTCGCCACGCATCATCGCTTCGCGCAATTTGATCCGTGACAACCCAAACTTCCGATAGACCGCATGAGGACGACCAGTTAACCGGCAACGCCGCTGCAACCGTGATGCCGACGCATCGCGTGGCATTTTCTGGAGCTGCTGCTGCGCGTCCCAGACTGCTTCGTCTGACGACTTCGGGTTGGCAATAATCGCTTTGATTTCTGCCCGCTTTGCTGCAAACTTTGCGACCGTCTTTTGACGCTTCAGTTCACGTTCTCTCATTGATTTCTTAGCCACAAGACGCTCCTCAGTTCCGGAATGGGAAGTTAAACGCTGCCAACAGCGCCTTGCCTTCCTCGTCAGTTTCAGCAGACGTAGTGATGGTGATATCCAACCCTCGAATTGCATCCACTTTGTCGTAATCAATTTCCGGGAACATGATCTGCTCGCGGACACCCATGGAGTAATTGCCACGACCGTCAAAGGACTTCCCGTTTAATCCACGGAAGTCACGAATCCGGGGAATCGCCAATGACACCAGACGATCCATGAATTCCCACATGTGCTGCCCACGCAAGGTGACCTTGCACCCAATTGGCCAGCCATCACGAATTTTGAAGCCCGCGATCGACTTCCGTGACTTGGTCACAACGGGCTTTTGGCCTGCGATCGCTGTCATGTCTCGAACGGCGTTCTCAATTTGCTTCTTGTCCGCAACAGCCTCACCAACACCCATATTGAGTGTGATCTTTTTGACCCGCGGAACCTGCATTAC
>RFUY01000306.1 GCA_009922705.1 Gammaproteobacteria bacterium | reverse complement strand
GGCCCCGTATTGGGAGTTCGCCGCTTCGGAACAGGAATTGCTCTGTGCCCACTTAAGTATTGACCAGTAACAGAGGCTGGGTTGGCCATGACCTCTGCGGGCGTACCCTTTGCAACGACCTGGCCCCCATGGACGCCTGCGCCTGGTCCAATATCGACCAAGAAGTCTGCGGCGCGCATTGCGTCTTCGTCGTGTTCCACGACAATCACGGTATTGCCGAGGTCGCGGAGGTGAAAGAGCGTGTTGAGGAGTCGCTCGTTATCCCGTTGATGCAGCCCAATCGAGGGCTCATCCAAGATGTACATGACGCCGACTAGGCCGGCACCGATCTGGCTTGCCAGTCGGATCCGCTGTGCCTCGCCACCGGATAATGTCTCAGCACTGCGATCAAGAGAGAGATAGTCAAGCCCCACGTTCATGAGGAAGCCCAAGCGCGCTTGGATTTCTTTCAGAATTTTCTCGGCAATCTCTTGGCGACGACCCGGCAAAGACAGGGTCTCGAAGAATGCATAACACGTCGCAATCGGCAGTCGAACCAAGGCGGGGAGCCGTTCATCCCCAATAAAGACGCTGCGAGCAGCGTCATTGAGTCGCGAGCCTTCGCAAGCGGGGCAAGGGGCTTGCGTCATTAACTTGGCCAGTTCATCACGCTGGCTTTGTGAGTCGGTTTCTTTGTAGCGACGCTCTAAATTACGAACGACACCCTCGAACGGATGGGATTTCTGAACGTGTCTGCCACGGTCAGACACGTAGCTAAAATCGATGGCCTCTTCACCGGAGCCATACAGTACCTTTCGCTGTGCCTCTTCCGACAGCGAGTTCCATGGCGTGTCAAGATCGAATCCGTAGTGACGGGCGACCGAGCGGAGGAGGTGATAGTAATACAGGCTCCGTCGATCCCAGCCACGGATGGCGCCGTTGGAGAGCGATAACTCTGGATCGACAATGAGGCGTTCGGGATCGAAAAACTGGTGCACGCCCAGTCCGTCACATGTGGAGCAGGCACCGAACGGGCTATTAAACGAGAACAATCGTGGTTCAAGTGAGGGGATGGAGTAGCCACAATGAGGACAGGCAAATTTGCTGGAAAAGACCATGGGTGCGAAGGCATCGTCCATTGATTGGACCAGCAGAGTGCCATCCGATAATTTCAGTGCTGTTTCCACAGATTCGGAAAGCCGTAACCGTTGATCTGGCGCGACCTTGAGTCGATCCACGACCGCTTCGATGGTGTGTTTCTTTTTCTT
>RFUY01000305.1 GCA_009922705.1 Gammaproteobacteria bacterium | reverse complement strand
TTTACCGGGTCGATTGCGTCGGCACGCCACATCATGGCAAACGCAGCTGAAACGATTAAAGGGGTAACGTTTGAGCTTGGCGGGAATGATGCGGCGATTGTCTTGGATGATGCTGATTTGTCGATGCCTACAATGCAAAGGATGGCCTCAATCGTTTTTCGTATGTCCGGTCAAGTTTGCATGGCAATCAAGCGTATTTATGTACATCGGTCGATTTACGACCAGTTCTTGAGTGCGTTTTCTGAGGCTGTGAAGCAGATTGTTGTGGGCGATGGGTTGGATCAGAATGTAACCATGGGGCCACTCCATTCGAAGAGGGCGCTTGAGCGCGCCCAGATGCTGCTTTCCGATGCCGAAAGTCGGGGAGCGATGATTTGCGAAGTCGGCGTTTATGCAAACAGTGCGACCTTAGATGCCGGCGGCTATTTTATGAGGCCGACATTGGTCTCCGAGATCGCTGATGATGCTCCATTAGTGCGCGAAGAACAGTTTTGTGCAGCGATCCCTATTCTGGCATTTGACACTGAGGATGCAGTGATCGCTCGGGCTAATGAGACGGATTATGGGTTAGGTGGGTCCGTTTGGTCGACTAATGTTGATCGCGCACTTCAGGTCGCCAATCAATTGGAGGCGGCCACAATTTTCGTCAATACCCATGGTACTGAAAGCATCAATCGAAAGCTTCCGTATGGCGGCCTAAAGCAGAGTGGAATCGGCTGCAAATCGGGGATTGAAGGGGTCCTTGAGTATCTTCAAGTCCGCACTGTCACCACCTACGAGGATTGATCGAAACAGGGTTGAAGGCAATTCTTGGCAAAGCCCGCGCTAAGCTGACCTTAGCGCGGAAGTTTTTCAGTGGCCGTGGCCTTTCATTCCTCCGTGCGTGCCTTGATGGGATTGCATGATTCCTCGGACGGGCACTGTTAATTCCACCGTTCCCGCCTGTTCAAACTCTAAGGTCAGCGGAATGGTTGAATCTGCTTGCAATGGGCTGGTCACATTGATCAGCATGATGTGATATCCGCCAGGCGCCATCAGGACTGGCTGATTTGCAGGGATTTGCAGACCACCAGGCACTTCTCGCATGCGCATGACACCTTGATCCTTGATGTGTTCATGGATTTCGACGATCGCGGCTGCGGGGGTTCGGGCGCTGATGAGTCGATCTTCACGGGTGCTGACAATTTGTCCATAGGCGCCTGAGTTTGGTGCCATGCCGATAGAGGCACGCGCCCAGAAATCGGAGAGCG
>RFUY01000304.1 GCA_009922705.1 Gammaproteobacteria bacterium | reverse complement strand
GATGGCCATATCCATACCGGTGCCACCGTCGAGATAGTCATCGCCAGTACCACCAACCAGAACGTCATTGCCGTAGTAACCGTTAATCCTGTCGTTACCGCCGCCGCCATGGATGAAGGAATCACCCCAGAAATTGTCGTCGGCGCTAGGGGTGATCACTTCATCTTCTTCTGACCCCCAGAGCATGTTGCTGAAGGCAGCCATCACATCTGCCGTCAGATTTGATGGGGTCCCGATCGTGACATCCTGACCGAGATGGCCCTCATGCCCTGTATGCCCTGCATGTCCGCCACCAGCCGCAGCAGGATCAGTAGAAATCGGAGTGCCATGGAAGCCAGAACCATCCGGCCGGGTCGGTGTTGATCCAACTGCGATGTCAGCTGACGTGCTGTGATCGATTCCCGTAACTGGATCAATGGAGTTGGTTGGCCCATCATGGATTCCAGGCGTATGCGCCGGATCATGCATCAATGGGAAGTAATCAGGTGAATGGTTGAATTCTTCTTTTACGTATGCACCCTCCTGGAAGAAGCCGTCATACAGCTGTGTCCAGAAGTTATACATCATCATTGAATCTTCGTGATTCAAGTTGTGGCAGTGGAACACAAAGCCACCTTCAAAGGTGCGGAAATTCATGACGATTTCCGCAGTTGTATTGGGTCCTAGAAGCGTTGTATCACTCTTCCATTGCTTCTCAGGCCAGTAATCAGGGCCAGGCTCTTGTCCTTCAATCGTCAACACCTGGTGCGATTCCAGGTGGATATGAATCGGATGCCACCAACCGCCGGAACCATTGATCAGATTCCACTGTTCCGCATTGCCAAGCGTGATTGCATTATCAACTCGCTCATGTTCCCAGGCCTGCTGGTTGATCACCCACATGCCTCCCCGACGTCCGAATTCAAACTGACGAGTGCGTGTCACCATGTCACGAGTGATCTCGTGGTGCTCGCGCAGCGGGGTGTCCAGCGTCAGGTTGTATGTCGGCGTGGAAGGTGTCGCTTCACCAACCACAATCTTCATAATGCGATCGGAGAATCCTGTATCGCCTAGATCATTGAGTTTTCCGACCGGCCCACGGCCTGACTGCTGCTCAGCTGTGTTCACCAAATAGAGAACTGTGCCTGGCTCGTATTTGCTGAAGTCCATCACCACATCAGCGCGCTGAGCCATGGAGAGGGTGAACTCTTCCATCGCCAATGGTTCACCGTTCAGCCAGGTATCGTTGCCGATCCGCAAATGCTCTTGCATTGTGCCGGC
>RFUY01000303.1 GCA_009922705.1 Gammaproteobacteria bacterium | reverse complement strand
ACCCGCTCGAGCCATCCCAAGGGCGTCATCATCGACAGCAACAAGTGCAGTTCGGCGTGCTCAACCACTTGCGATTGCACGAATAACGTCGCTGACCCTGGATTCACACCAGCCGCAAGCCAATCGACAACCATATCAAAGACCGCCGACTCAATGCCTCGCGGGTCTTGATAGTGCGTTGTCAATGCGTGCCAGTCGGCCACAAAGAAGAAACAGTCATACTCGTGCTGGAGTCGCACCCAGTTTTTCAAGACACCGTGATAGTGCCCCAAATGCAATCGACCAGTCGGGCGCATTCCAGAAAGAACGCGCTGGGAGGGATCCACCCCGCTCAAGACAAACTCCTTATGTCAGTCCAAACCATGATCATACCCAAGGTTTTAGCCGAGATCACCGAAAGCCTTGGGATCGCCGGCACCGACCCGTGTCACACGTGGAATCTCATCGGTGAGATCAACCACTGTGGTGCCCTCGAACCCACAAAATCCACCGTCAATCACAGCAGCGAGCTGATGCCCAAGGGTCTCCTCAATGTCGTAAGGATCAGTCATTGGCAATTGCTCATCAGGCAAGATTAACGTTGAGGTCATCAAGGGCTCACCCAACCCCTCGAGAAGCGTTTGCGCAATCACATTGTCAGGCACCCGAATCCCAATGTGCTTGCGCTTCGGATGCAGCAACCTACGCGGGACCTCCCGGGTTGCTTCCAAAATAAAGGTGTAAGGTCCTGGCGTGTGCGCTTTCAACAAACGGTAGGTGGTGTTCGCGACGAGCGCGTAGGTTGAAATTTCTGACAGATCGCGGCACAACAAGGTGAAATTATGCTTGTCATCCAACCGGCGAATCCGGCGAATGACGTCAAGACCCTCTTTATTGCCAAGGGTACAGCCAATTGCATACCCGGAATCTGTTGGATAGGCGATGACACCGCCCGAGTGCAATGCATCCAGTACCTGACGAACCAGGCGTGGTTGAGGATTTTCAGGGTGAAGGGCGACCAGCACAGAGGAGACTCCTTGTCACAACGGGTCAGTGTACCGGAACCGTCGCCGCGAGCCTATGCCAGCACATCCCATCACCACCGCACCAGCCAGAGCATCCACCGTCAATTCAGAATGTTGTGTATCATGATGAGCCTCGTTAGCACCTTCGGACAGCCCTATGAAATTACTCTTTGATTTCCTGCCCATCGCGATCTTTTTTGGGATCTACAAGTGGAGTGGAGATCTGATCCTGGCCACGGGAATTTTGATTCCGGTG
>RFUY01000302.1 GCA_009922705.1 Gammaproteobacteria bacterium | reverse complement strand
TCCCGAACTCAGAAGTGAAACCGCTTAGCGCCGATGGTAGTGTGGGGTCTCCCCATGTGAGAGTAGGTCATCGTCAGGCATCTATTGCGAAAAGCCCCGCCTCCTTGAGGTGGGGCTTTTTTTATTGGCAGCTGTGTCCCGCAGTGCCAGCGGCGTACACTGTGCTTTTTCGGGAGTTTGTCGGTTTATGGCTTTGAGTGTTTGGCGTTTGGTGGCGAATTTGTGAGTCTGGCGACTCGCCCAAGTTGGCTCTCATACGCGCCGTGGTTGTTCTTAGTGGTTTGGTCCGCTGGATACGGGATGGCAAAGCTTGCGCTGCAGTTTTCTGGGCCATTGACACTGCTCGCACTTCGATTTGTCGGCGCAAGCGCCGTGTTATGGCCCGTTGTCCTGATCGTCCGACCGCCTTGGCCACGCTGGCCCGCCGTCCGAGATGTACTCATTGTCGCGACCTTTCTTCAATTGATGCATTTTGGATGCATTTATCTCGGGCTTTGGCTCGGAGCCTCAGCTGGGGTGATCGCGCTGTTTGCAGCATCGCAGCCGATTTTGATCACCATCGTCGCGGGTGTCTTGACTGGCGCGGTGATTCCCCGGCGAGTTTGGCTTGGCCTGATCCTTGGTTTAGGGGGGGCAGGTTGGGTCATCCTGGTGAAAGGTGAGTTCCAGGAAGGCGCGTTGCTGGGCGCTTTGCTGGGTTTCTTCGCCATGGTTGGGTTATCAATCGGGCAAGTCTATGACAAGCGTGCGAAGCCAGAGTGCCATCCCGTGTTGGTGTATGTCATCCAATACGGGTTTGCGGCACTTGCGAGCTTGCCCATTGCCTGGGCCTTTGAGGGCATCACTGTCACCTGGAGCCTGCCTTTCATCGGCTCTTTGACCTTTCTAGTCTTGATTAATAGCCTGTTAGGCATTTTCTTGATGTTGACGATGGTTCGGTTTGGTCAGATCTCGCGTGTGACCAGCATTATGTTTCTGGTGCCGGGCGTCGCTGCCCTGATCGCGTGGTTGGTGGTCGGCGAGGTGATGCCAGTGTTGGCCTGGCCAGGAATCGTGTGCGCGGCTGGCGGGGTTCTCTTGGTGCTCTATGCCCCGGAGCGGGAGATTTCCCAATGAAAGCCAAGACCTGGAAGGCGTGCCTAAGCGCACTTGCGGATGGGGAGTGGCATCGCGGTGAAGTGTTGGCGCAGACGCTCGGTCTGACCCGTGCCGCGGTCTGGCAACGCATTGACGCATTGCGGAGTCTGGGTGTCCCTGTGGA
>RFUY01000301.1 GCA_009922705.1 Gammaproteobacteria bacterium | reverse complement strand
CTGGAACGGTCTGTGCCTTGGCCTGTCCACTGCGCAGCAAAACAGGTCAGCCCGGCACAGGCCATTGGTGTCGCCCTAAAAACATTTTGCAGCGCTTTTTGGCCGGTTTCAGTTTCAAAATCGCAAGCAGACTTCCTGCACTAAAACTGAAAGTCTGTTTGCGCACCAGAAAGCGGTACTCCACCATCTGCAAGGACCAGACCAAGACCTTAGAAATCAAGGTTCTCGACGCTCAAAGCATTTTGCTGGATGAACTCGCGCCGTGGTTCAACGACATCACCCATCAGCTTGGTAAACAAGTCGTCAGCTTCGGCCATGTCATCGATTTCGACACGCAACAAGGTGCGAGCGTCAGGATCGAGCGTGGTTTCCCACAACTGATCAGGGTTCATTTCACCCAAGCCCTTGTAACGCTGAAGCGACAGCCCTTTTTCGCCCTCTTCGAGAATTGCCTGCAACAGGTCCAAAGGGCCGTGGATCATCTGACGACGGTCCTTGCGTTCCAGTACCGCAGGCTGGTTATAAACAGCCTGAAGACTTTGCGTGAAACTGCCTGTCTTGCGTGCTTCACCAGAGCGCAGCATTGGCCCGTCCAAAGTACGCACTTCTTCGACCCCGCGAAGGATACGGGCAAGACGCATGCCTTTGTCTTGCGTGATCCGGCCTGTCCAACCCCGTTCGTACTCCAAAGCGATCAGGTCCAGCCGCGCTGCAACCTTGTCGGCCACGCCCTGAAGATCACTGTCCACGGCACCCGGAACAAAGGCACCGGCAATCGCTGCCTGTTCAAGAATATGACGCGGGTAATGCGTCGGAAAGGCATCGAGGACACGACGCAACTGGCGCGCTTCTTCAACCACGCGGATCAGGTCCTGACCGGCAATCACCTCACCATTACCCTGACGCAATTGCGACCCATCGATCCCCATCTGGATCAGGTATTCATCGAGTGCCGCCTGATCCTTAAGGTACACCTCGGACTTACCACGCGACACTTTGTACAGGGGTGGCTGAGCAATATAGAGGTAACCTCCCTCGATCAGCTGCGGCATCTGGCGATAGAAGAACGTCAGCAGCAGTGTCCGAATATGCGCACCATCCACGTCTGCGTCGGTCATGATGACAATCTTGTGGTACCGCAGCTTGGAAATGTTGAATTCGTCACGCCCGATACCGGTGCCCAGTGCCATCACAAGATTGCCGATCTCTTGACTGCCAAGCATCTTGTCAAATCGGGCGCGTTCAACATTCAGGATTTTTC
>RFUY01000031.1 GCA_009922705.1 Gammaproteobacteria bacterium | reverse complement strand
ACCTCTGGTGCAGTCCGGTTTTCTGGCGAGGTTGTGCATGGGTTGAGTCGAGATGCGCTGTTTCGGTTACGAGCGCGGATGGGCATGCTGTTTCAGAGTGGAGCCCTGTTCACAGAGCTGTCGGTGTTTGAAAACGTCGCGTTTCCCTTGCGTGTGCACACCACTCTTGATGAGGAGCTGATTCGGCTCGTTGTGTTCATGAAATTAGAAGCAGTCGGACTGCGTGGTGCTGCAGATTTGATGCCTCAGGCCCTCTCGGGTGGGATGCAACGGCGTGTCGCACTGGCACGAGCCATTGCGTTGGATCCTGACATGATTATGTACGATGAGCCCTTTGTGGGGCAGGATCCGATCGGGCTTGGAATGCTCTTGTCACTGATTAAAGAGTTGAATTTGGCACTTGGCCTCACATCGATTGTGGTCTCACACGATCTCAAGGAAACCCTCTCTATTGCGGATCATGTCTTGATGCTTGCCAATCAGCGATTAGCCTTTGTCGGCACGCCAGCGGCCATGGAAGCCTCAGAGGATCCGCTCGTCCAGCAGTTCTTGGCGGGGAGCCGTGAAGGTCCTGTGGCGTTTCACTATCCTGGTCCAACATTCCAGGAGCAATTGTCGTGATGGACTGGCTCGCACAGCTTGGACGTGGGGCGCTTGATCGTCTTGCGGTCCTCGGGCGTGCCACCGTGATGTTGGCGCAAGCGATTTTGGGTCGTTCACGTGTGGGAGTCTCCTGGCGTCTGACCTTGACCCAAGTGCATGCGGTCGGCGTGTTATCGTTGAGCATCATTCTTGTCAGTGGCCTTTTCATCGGCATGGTGCTTGCGCTTCAGGGCTACACGATTCTTGTCGATTATGGCTCGGAGCAAGCGCTTGGACAGATGGTGGCGCTGAGTCTGGCGCGTGAACTGGGACCCGTCGTGACGGCGCTTCTCTTTGCTGGGCGTGCGGGCTCGGCGCTGACCGCTGAAATTGGGTTAATGAAAGCGACAGAGCAGCTTGCCAGTTTAGAAATGATTGGAGTGGACCCATTGCGACGTGTGATTGCACCGCGGTTCTGGGCCGGTTGTATTAGCCTCCCCATTTTAAGCGTGATCTTTGTGGCCATTGGCTGCCTGGGCGGTGCCTTGGTTGGGATCGTCTGGCTTGGCGTTGATGCCGGCTCGTTTTGGGCCAATATGCAGTCCGCAACCGCGTTTGGGGCCGACATTATGAATGGCGTCATTAAGAGTATTGTGTTCGGCGTTGTCGTGACCTGGATCGCTGTCTTTCAGGGGTATGATTTAGAGCCAACGTCGGCTGGAATTGCACGGGCGACCACGAAAACTGTGGTTTATGCTTCTTTAGCGGTCTTGGGACTCGATTTTTTCCTCACCGCAGTGATGTTTGGGGAGTTGTAAGGTGTATCACCGGAGTTTAGAAATCACGGTTGGCGCATTTGTGCTACTGGGTGCGTTGGCCCTTGGGTTTCTTGCACTAGAAGTGAGTGGTCTTGCGCCACAGCAGGACGAAGGTGCTTATCGCGTGAGTGCGCGGTTTGAGAATATTGCTGGGTTGACAGCACGTGCGAAGGTCAGTGCCGCTGGTGTGACGGTGGGCCGCGTGACTGGGATTCGGTATGATGCGGCAACGGCGGGTGCCTTTGTGGAGATGGAAATCAGCGATCGGTATCGCGAATTCTCCAAAGACACCACCGCGGCGATTTTGACGGCAGGGTTGCTGGGTGAGAAATACATCGGTCTATCAACCGGTGGGGATCCTGATCCATTGGTTGATGGAGATGTGATTTTCGACACGCAATCTGCGGTCGTTCTCGAAGAACTGATTGGACGATTTTTACTCAATATGAGTGCGAACTGACATGCGGATACTGTCGACAGCTTTCCTCTGTGCGCTTTTGATGAGCCTGCACGCCTGGGCTCAGGGTGTGGAGAGTGACCCGCGCGGTGCCGTGATACCGCTGATGTCTGCCCGTGACGTGTTTTACGCGGATGTACAACGGTTTCAGGATGGGCAGTTGTCTGAGCCCCAGCTGGTTGAGCGCATTGCGGAGCAGTTTGCCCCCTTGGTTAATCAAGACAAGATGGCATTGCGAGTGATGGGACGGCACGCGCGTGTGGCGACCCCGGATGAGCGCACGCGCTTTACGACGCAAATGCAAGCAAGCTTGGTGGAGGCGTACGCACAAGGCCTGGCGGGCTATGGCGGTGAAGTCTTAGCGCTCCCAGAAGTAGCGACGATCTTGGCGCCAGGGCGCGCCGTTGTTGAGGCGCGGCTCGAGGCGCCAGGGCGCGAATCCCTACCGATTCAGTTTGCACTGAGCTTCGAAGCGGAGCAGGGCTGGAAAGTTGAAAATGTCGTCGTGGCTGGGATCAATTTAGGGATGTCGTTGCGCACACAATTCGATGATTTGGTGAAGCAAACCGGCTCGGTGGCCGGTGCAATTGACGCCTGGACGCTCGCGGCTGTGCGGTCGCAATGAGTTGGTCCGTCCCTGCGGCGCTGTACTCGGCGCCTTGGCCTGAGTTGAAACGTGCGGGTATCGAGGCCTTGGAGCAAGGAACTCAGGTCATCGAGCTACAGGCATGGACGGCCGCGAGTAGCGCGCATCTCGCCGTTTTGCTGGTGTGGTGGTCGGCCGCTCGGACGCGAGGAATCGCGTTGACGTTTCAGAATATGAATCAACAGTTTCAGACACTCGCACGATTGGGCGGGGTGTCTTTTTTGATACAGGAGTCTCAAGACCATGTTGGCAAGTGAGGTTGAAGCGCTGCTCGTCAGTCGCGCGCCAGAGATTCAGTTTCGGGTGCAAGGTGAGGGGCGGAACTTTCAGATTGAGGCTGTAGCGAACACGTTTGATGGGTTATCGCGCGTCAAACGGCAACAAGCTGTTTACAAGCTGATTGCGGATGAAATTGCGGGTGGGCAATTGCATGCCATTACCATCACGGCGCTGACCCCTGCCGAGCAGTCGGCGCGGGCGGGACTGGGTTTGTAATGGACCGACTGCTGATACACGGTGGCCGCCAACTCGATGGCGAGGTACGCGTGAGTGGGGCGAAAAACGCCGCGCTACCGATTCTTGCTGCAGCGTTGATGGTACCGGGGTCAGTCAGATTCCATAATTTACCGCACCTCAATGATGTCACCACAATGATCCAACTACTGGGTCGCTTGGGGGTGGATGTTCTGCTCGACGAGCGCGGCTCGGTTGAATTATCCGCGCAGTCGCTGACGTCGGTTGTCGCTCCCTACGATTTGGTCCGTACGATGCGTGCAAGTATTGTGGTCTTGGGCCCGTTGCTCGCGCGCTGTCACGAGGCTGAGGTATCACTCCCGGGTGGCTGTGCGATTGGAGCACGCCCGGTGAATTTGCACATCAAGGCGCTCGAGCGACTCGGGGTCCAGTTTGAGGTGACCGATGGCTACATTAAAGGCCGTGCACCCGGCGGCCTCAAGGGTGGCAAGGTGTTGTTCGACAAGATCACCGTGACGGGCACCGAAAATGTGTTGATGGCGGCTGTTCTGGCGAAGGGCACGACGGTCATCGAAAATGCGGCGCGGGAGCCCGAGGTCACGGATCTTGCGCAGTGTTTAAACACCTTGGGTGCAAAAATTTCAGGAATTGGTTCGGATCGCCTTGTCATTGAAGGGGTCTCGCAACTCCACGATGGGGAGCACTCCATTATTCCCGACCGGATTGAAGCAGGGACCTTTTTGGTTGCAGCGGCGGCCACGCGTGGTCGATGCGTGTTGACGGAGGTGGAGCCCTCGCACATGGATGCCACGCTCATGAAACTCGAAGAGGCAGGTGCGAGCGTGTCCTGTGAGCCACGGCGGATCACTCTGGAAATGCACGGGCGCCGGCCACGTGCCGTTGATATTCGGACACTTGAGTATCCTGGGTTTGCCACCGACATGCAGGCGCAATTTGTCGCCATGAATGCCGTCGCTGAGGGGACGGGCACGGTCACGGAGACCATTTTTGAAAATCGGATGATGCATATCCCGGAGTTACAGCGGATGGGTGGTCACATCGATTTAAACGGCGCGACTGCTGTGGTGCGTGGACGCGAGGCGTTGAAAGGTGCTCCAGTGATGAGCACGGACTTACGGGCGTCTGCGTCACTCGTGATCGCAGGCCTGGTCGCTGACGGCGAAACCTCAGTCGATCGGGTGTATCACTTAGATCGAGGGTATGAGCGGATCGAGGAAAAATTACGCCGATTGGGCGCAGACATTGAACGAGTGCGTGTATGAAAGAGCCCTTAACCTTTGCCCTCGCGAAAGGGCGGTTGTTGGATGAAACATTGCCGCTACTGCATTTGTTGGGGATAGAGCCAGTCGAGCCGTTAACCGGCAGCCGAAAACTGATGTTCGAGACCAATCGGCCCGATGTGCGGTTGTTGGTGCTCCGGGCAACTGATGTGCCGCCATACGTCGAACGGGGTGGCGCGCACTTAGGAATCGCTGGAAAAGATACGTTGATGGAGTATGACAGCGACGGGTTGTGCGAGCCGGTTGACTTGGGATTGTCCAAATGTCGGTTGATGACGGCTACGCGCGTTGGCGCCACCCTGCCGGACACTGGTCGGATTACTGTGGCCACCAAGTATGTGAATGTCGCACGACGCTATTTTGCCTCGAAAGGGCGACAGATTGACCCCATCAAGTTGTATGGGGCGATGGAATTAGCGCCCTTGGTTGGTTTGTCTGATGTCATCGTTGATGTCGTCGATACCGGGAATACGCTCAAAGCCAATGGTCTGGAGCCTCGGGAGTTGATTGCGCACTCGAGTGCGCGCTTGGTGGTGAGCCGTGTGGCGATGAAGACGCGCTATCAGCAAATCGCGCCGATTATTTCTCAATTACAACAGTGGGCGGACACAAACGCATGCCATTAACGCCAAAACGTCTTTCGACCACAGATGCGGAGTTTAGTGCGCAACTGCGTGCGCTGACGGCTTGGGATACGGTCTCAGATCGCGCCCATGAGGCGCGCGTGGCAGATATTATCGCGGCAGTTCGTGCTGAGGGCGATGCCGCATTGCTGCGCTTTACCCGAGACTTTGATCGGTATCCAGTCGCATCCGGCGCTGAGCTTGTGTTGTCGATGGACACCTTAAAGGGGGCCTATGAGGGATTGGCGGCGCCAGAGCGAGAGGCGTTAAACGCCGCGCGGGACCGTATCTGGTCGTTTCATGAAGCACAAACTGAATCGTCTTGGCGTTTCCCAGACCAAGGCGATGGCGTTGTGCTTGGGCAAGAAGTGCGGCCAATGGCTCGGGTTGGTTTGTATGTACCGGGCGGCAAGGCAGCCTATCCCTCGTCCGTGCTCATGAATGCAATTCCCGCAAAGGTTGCAGGTGTTGGCATGCTGCAGATGGTGGTGCCCGCGCCTGACGGGGTGCTGAATCCTCTAGTGTTAGCGGCTGCTTATGTCGGTGGCGTTGATCGGGTGATTACGATCGGTGGGGCCCAAGCGGTTGCAGCCTTGGCGTATGGCACGGAGACGGTGTTGCCCGTCGATAAAATCGTGGGCCCAGGGAATGCCTGGGTCGCCACGGCAAAGCGGCAGGTGTTTGGCAAGGTTGGGATCGATATGATCGCGGGCCCTTCTGAGATTTTAGTGTACGTTGAGCCGCCAATGGATCCACATTGGGTGGCAATGGATCTCTTTAGTCAGGCTGAGCATGATGAAGCGGCCCAGCCAATTTTGGTGTGTTCAGATCCTCAGTTCATGGATGCCGTGTTAGACGCGATGGATGCGTTGCTCCCAACACTCGAGCGCAGAGAGATCATCGAGGCCTCTATTAATCACCGCTGTGCATTGATTCGGACAGTCTCGCGTGAGGATGCGATTTCGGTCATCAATACGGTCGCGCCTGAACATCTGGAGTTGGCGGTCGATGATCCAGAGGCACTCCTCCCGCTGATTCAGCATGCGGGTGCGATCTTCATGGGTCGGTATACCCCCGAAGCCTTGGGGGACTACTGCGCCGGGCCAAATCATGTCCTACCGACGTCTGGAACTGCGAGATTCGCCTCACCCCTTGGTGTGTATGATTTTGTGAAACGCTCATCGGTGATTCATTGCGCCCCAGATGGCTCTGCACGGCTCGCGCGAATTGCATCGGTTCTTGCACGAGGAGAGGGGCTCACGGCCCATGCGCGCTCTGCTGAGTATCGCCAATGACTGCTCGTGACTATGTTCAAGCCTTGATACGCGCGGATGTGCGTGCGGGAACGGCCTATCAGGTGGCTGATGCGACCGGAATGGTCAAGCTGGATGCGATGGAGAATCCATACGAGTGGCCAGCGCCACTCCGCGCAGAGCTGGCAAAGGTCTTGGCAGATGTTGCGATGAATCGCTATCCCGATCCACACGCAGAGGACACCAAAGCGGCAGTCCGCGCCTGGATGGGCGTTCCAGAGTCTTTGGCGTGTCTGTTTGGGAATGGCTCTGATGAAATCATTGCGCTGATTATCAGCAACTTTATTGGGTCTGGGCTGACTGTGTGTGCGCCCGACCCGTCCTTTGTGATGTTTCGAGTGCTTGCTGATCAATATCGCGTGCCCTTTGTGTCCTTGCCTTTGGATGCGCAGTGTCAAATTGACCGCGCGCAGTGGCTGTCACGCCTCGCAGAGACCACACCTGGCGTGATTTTCATTCCGCAGCCGAATAATCCCACCGGTAATTTATTTCGCGAGGATGATCTTCGTGCGGTGATTGAGTCAACGTCTGCCCTCGTGGTGATTGACGAGGCCTACACGGCGTTTAGCGATCGCGAGCATTTGGCATGGGCGACGGAATATCCGAACGTTGTGGTCATGCGGACCTTGTCAAAGGTTGGCTTGGCCGGCTTACGACTGGGTCTTTTGATTGGGGATCCAGTCTGGGTTCATGAATTCGATAAGCTGCGTCTGCCGTATAACATCAATGTGATGACACAAGCTGCAGTGCGCGTTGCCATGACGCATCACGCATTACTTGAGTCGCAAAGCGCTGCCATTCGGGACGAGCGGTCTGGCTTGATCGCGCGACTCCGAGAGCGGGGTCTCACGGTTTGGGAGTCGCAGGCGAATTTCGTGGTGGCCTTTGTCCCCGAGGGGAACGCCCGGGCTGTCTTCGACCATCTGAAACTGTCGGGGGTTTTGGTGAAATGTCTCGACGGCTCGCATCCTCTCTTGCAAGGGGCGTTACGGATTACCGTGGGGACCCCTGCAGAGACGGATGCGTTGCTGGCCGCGTTAGATCAGAGCCCCGTTTTGGGGCGCTGACCAATCACCACTTGGCGGACGATTTCTTGGCCTTGGCGTAACAGCTTGAGTTCAATTTGCGTCCCAGGCTCGATTTCTGCCACTTGATCCATGGCGGCTCGCCCTTCGGTGACTCGTTCGCCATTCAAGTGCGTCAAGATGTCCCCGGGCAGAATATCGGCCAATTGCGCTGGACTTCGTCGGAATACGCCGGCGACTAAGACGCCTGCGTTTTGACGGACGCCAAATGATCGGGCGAGATCAACTGTCAGCGGTTGCGTCTCAATGCCGAGCCAACCTCGAATCACCGTGCCATGATCGATAAGATCCTGCATGATCTCGACCGCCACACTGGCGGGGATGGCAAAACCAATGCCATTGGAGCCACCGGACCTTGAAAAGATCGCAGTATTGATTCCGACAAGCTCGCCGCGAATGTTGATGAGTGCCCCTCCGGAATTCCCAGGATTAATCGCAGCATCGGTTTGGATGAAATTCTCATAATTGGCGACGCCAATTTGATTGCGTCCGACGGCACTGAGGATGCCCATCGTGACCGTTTGTCCGACACCGAAGGGGTTCCCAATGGCAAATACAAAGTCACCCACACGTCCTGGTGATGTGGTCAGTACCAGGGCGGGGAGGTCGGTCAGCTCGACTTTAAGAACGGCAATATCGGTGTCTGGATCTGTGCCGACGATGTTTGCCTTCGCGGTACGCCCATCTCGAAGCTCAACAATGACGTCATCAGCACCTGCGATGACATGGTGATTGGTGAGCAGATAGCCATTCCCACTGACGATGACGCCAGAGCCAAGGCTTGACTGCATGCGCTGCCGCCGGGGTTCGCTTGGGAGGTTAAAAAAGTTGCGAAACGCTGGGTCATTGGCCAACGGGTGCACCCGCGTTTCCACGACTTTGCTGGTGTAAATGTTGACGACCGCTGGGGCGGCGCGCTCAACGGCATCGGCATAGCTGACAATTGCACCGTCGCGCGGAGCAACTGGTGTTGCTGTCTCGATCAGGTTCAGCTCAATCCCTTTGGTCCGGCCGGTCAGCTCTGGGAACTCCCGAATCACGAGAAGCGCAATTAAGATTCCCGTCAGAACTGGCCAAAGAATCCGTGTAATCTGTTGCAACATCGTCAATCAACCTGGAACTGAATGATGCTGAGTCTACAACGTCTTGTCGCTGAGCTCGATGCATGGATGTCGCCAGCGTCCTTTCAAGACTATGCGCCCAATGGAGTGCAAATTGAGGGGCGTGAGCAAATCCAACGCCTTGCACTTGGGGTAACGGCGAGCGCAACTGTGATTGAACAGGCCCTCGCTTGGCATGCCGATGCGTTACTCGTGCATCACGGCTACTTCTGGAAAAACGAGCCACCGACCTTGACGGGCATGAAAGGTCGTCGGATTAAGCGCTTTTGTCAGGCAGATGTCTCGTTGTTGGCGTATCACCTGCCCTTGGATTGCCACCCGGAGTTCGGCAATAACGTGGCGTTGATGGGGCACTTGGGATGGGACCGCTATGAGGCCGTTGATTCACAGGGACTGATTTGGGTGGCGACCTTGCCGGTTCCATTGACGCCGACAGCGCTCGCGGAGCACATTGAGGCGCGCCTGCTTCGTGCGCCAACCGTCATTACAGCAGAGTCCATAGGGCCGATTTCGCGGATTGCGCTCTGTACAGGTGGTGCTCAGGATTACTTGAGCCGTGCGGCTGCTATTGGGGTCGACGCCTATCTGTCTGGCGAGATTTCAGAGCGGACAACGCATGAGGCGAGGGAACTGGGTGTGACCTATTTTGCCGCCGGACACCATGCGACGGAACGCTATGGGGTCCAAGCGCTTGGTCAGCGAATTCGCGATCACTTGGGGATCGAGGTTGCGTTTTTCGATGAGGACAACCCGGCTTAGCACTACGAGTGCCCGAGTTGACCTCGGGTGTCTGCGTAATCGCGAGGCACCTGCACGCTCAGCGGTTGCTCTTGCGAGACTGCGGCGGCATCTTGTGTCGGTTCGCCTCTGAGCTCAGCAAGTAAGGCCGTTTGCCGTACTTGGATCGCCTCTAGATCAGATTCCGTGGCGGAGAGATGTGCCTGAAGGCGTTCTAGGAGCGCTTCTTGTTTCGCCTGATTCAGCGCACGCTCACGATCAAGGTCAGGCGGCGTGGTCATCACCACGCGTGCCGGACGGAGAAACCAGCCAATCACCAACCCAAGACCGAGGGCAGCGGCTAACGCAAAGAGTACGGTGGGTGTGAATTCCAAGGGACGTCTCCTCTCATCGAGTGCCTAGTGTACTGAACTTTGCGGTTTAAGGGCGAGTCGGTAGACTCCGCGTTTCGGAGTGAAGATGCAAACACAACCCACGATTCAAGTTATCGAAGGCCCTGCCGGCGCATTAGAAGTTGCAACACTTGGTGTTGAGTCCTGTCCAAGCGTGACGCGAGGGCTCCTGCTGTTGCACCCACATCCGCTGCATGGCGGTTCGATGGCCAATAAAATTATCACCACACTCGCACGCCTTGGACGCGATTCCCAAATACCGACGTTTGCACTGAACTTTCGGGGCGTTGGTGGCAGTGAAGGGGTCTTCGACCATGGCTTCGGTGAAGTTGACGACGCCCTGGCTGTTGCACGCTTTGGCTGGCAAATGGGGGTCCATGAATGGATGTTGGCTGGCTTTTCCTTTGGCGCTGCAATGGCCGGGCGCTTAGTCCCGCGTCTCCATGCAGAAAGCCTTGGGCGTGTGGTTGATTTGTTGCAAGTGGCTCCCGCGGTCGAGAACTTCCCCATCCCTCTTGAGCCTTTGGCTGACATTCCCAAGGCGATCTTATTCAATACCGATGATGACGTGGTCTCACCGGCTGCCATGCAAGCCTATGTCGAGGCGAGTGCGCCTCAGTGGACGTCTATCCATGCCACTGGAGGGCATTTCTATCACGGGGAATTGGTTCGTTTGAAGCAGGAGGTCTTTGGGTATTGGCAGTCGCGAGGGTTTGTCGCTGATGCGCGCGACTGAGCGATACTTAGCGCGCGTTGAGGAGGGCTTGGTTCTGCGCGATGAGAACCAGCTTGCGGCACTTGAGGCACTAGATCAGCTCGCGCAAGCGCTTGCTGGCCGGCGTCATTGGTCTGGGGGGCGGCGTGGCCTATTTCGTCGCCGTCATTGGGAGGATCCACCCAAGGGGTATTATCTGTGGGGCGGGGTTGGTCGCGGAAAAACCTTCCTGATGGATTTGTTCGTTGAGAGCTTGCCTCCGCAGACAGCACTCCGTCTTCACTTTCATCGGTTCATGTCGATGGTGCATAGCCGACTGACCGCGCTACAGGGCACAGTCGATCCCTTGGAGGCGATTGCCGATGAGTTGGCCCGTGATGTGAAAGTGTTGTGCTTTGATGAATGTTTTGTCTCGGACATTACCGATGCGATGGTGCTCGGCACCTTGTTTTCCGCATTATTTCGGCGTGGGGTTGCGTTGGTCACCACCAGCAACATCGTCCCTGATGCGCTCTACCAAGACGGGTTGCAGAGAGATCGCTTTTTGCCCGCGATCGCTTTGATCAAAGCACATTGTCATGTGTGGAATCTTGATTCCGGAATGGACTATCGGCTGCGTGCGCTGACCTCTGCGGCGCTCTATCATGCCCCCGCTGATGCCCTGGCTGAGGCTCAACTACAGGAGGCCTTCACACGTCTCTGCCCAGAGGGGTCGCAGCAGCTCTCCTATCTCGAAATCAATCGTCGGCAGATCGCGGTTCGGCAGGTGGGTGAGAGTGTTGTTTGGTTTGAATTTGATGTGCTGTGTGGGCATGGGCGCGCTGTTCCAGATTACATTGAGATTGCCCGCGAGTATCACACTGTGATCGTCAGCCAAGTGCCTGACTTAACGCGGGTTGGCGATGATCAGACGCGACGATTTTTGCATTTGATTGATGAGCTTTATGATCGCTCCGTCAAGCTGATTCTCAGTGCAGAGGTCCCGCTCCTTGATCTCTATGTGTCCGGGCGACTCCGTTTTGAGATGGATCGCTGTCAATCTCGCTTGTTAGAGATGCAGTCCACTGAATATTTAGAGCGTCCGCATCGGCCTGTTTGATCTCGAAAAGGTGCTTGCGGTTTGTGAACTCGATCTCTATAATCCGCGCCTCTTTGACAGTTGAGTGCCCGGTAAGGCTTACGAAAATGAAGACGATTAGCGCCAAACCAGAAACAGCCCAGCACGATTGGTTCGTGATCGACGCCGATGGCGTGACGCTCGGTCGTCTCGCGACCGAAGTTGCTCGTCGTCTGCGCGGGAAACACAAAACCGAATATACCCCTCACGTCGATACAGGCGATTTTATCGTCGTTGTGAACGCGGAGAAGGTGAAGGTCACTGGCAACAAGGCCAATGACAAGATGTACTATCGCCACACTGGACACCCGGGTGGCTTGAAGGAAGCCAACTTCACACAAATGATCGAGCGCTCGCCCGAGAAAGTGATTGAGTTGGCGGTAAAAGGCATGTTGCCCAAAAATCCATTGGGTCGCGCGATGTACCGGAAGTTGAAGGTGTATGCAGGTCAAGAGCATCCGCATGCCGCGCAACAGCCTGAAACATTGACATTGTCATAGGAAGTAAGATGGCTCTTTCTCAGAACTACGGTACAGGTCGTCGCAAAACAAGCACTGCGCGTGTCTTCGTTCGCCCTGGATCAGGTCAGATCGTCGTAAACGGTCGTGCACTCGATCAGTATTTTGGTCGTCCAACCTCTCGGATGGTAGTGCGCCAACCGTTGGAATTGGTTCAAATGACAGACAAATTGGATGTCATGGTGACCGTCGAAGGCGGTGGCCCGTCAGGACAGGCCGGTGCTATTCGCCACGGCATCACGCGTGCACTGATCGAATACGATGAGACACTGAAGGGCGATCTGCGTCGTGCAGGCTACGTGACTCGCGATGCACGTGAGGTCGAGCGTAAGAAAGTGGGACTTCGCAAGGCTCGGAAGCGTCCACAGTACTCCAAGCGTTAAGACTGGATTGGCAAACCCGCTTCGGCGGGTTTGTTGTGTTCAGGGCATAGAACATAGATTTTTTATCGCAATTCGTCATATGTCGCTTGAACCACCGGCCCGTGGTTCCTAAAATCTCAGGGCTTAATCATCTTGTGTTGTCTTCAGAGGACCAGCCATGACAGATGCTGTCGTCAACGGATCGGAACATCCAGAAAATCCCGCCACTGCCCGCCGCAAATTTTTAGTGGGCGCAACCTCGGTACTCAGTGCAGTCGGTGTTGTTGGCATCATGACGCCGTTTGTGGCGTCTTGGAATCCGAGCGCAAAGGCGAAAGCGGCGGGTGCGCCGGTTAAGGTTGATGTCTCGAAAATCATGCCTGGCGAACAAATTCGGGCTGAGTGGCGCGGAAAGCCAGTGTTTATTTTGCGACGGACTCCCGAGATGCTTGAAGGCTTGAAAGGACTGACAAGCCAATTGGCCGATCCGGTCTCAGAGGCCCCTCAGCAGCCCGCCTATGCGGGTGGTGAATTGCGGGCCATTAATCCTGAGATCGCTGTCATGGTGGGGATTTGCACGCATCTTGGTTGTTCTCCGCAGTTCCGGCCGGAAGTCGCAGCGGCAGATTTGGGCGCCGATTGGGTTGGTGGATATTTCTGCCCATGCCATGGTTCAAAGTTCGACCTAGCGGGACGTGTGTATAAGAGTGTTCCAGCACCGACGAATTTGGTCGTGCCCCCGCATATGTATGAATCCGAGAGTGTCATCATCATTGGTGTAGACCAGGAGGCCGCGTAATGGGATTGCGTCAAACTGAAGCGAAAGGGTTAGTCGGTTGGATCGATCAGCGTCTTTCGATTGTGGATGCTTACAATACGCATCTGGCGAAGTACTGGGCGCCAAAGAACTTTAACGTCTGGTACTTCTTCGGGTCGTTGGCTTTGTTGGTTTTGGTCAATCAGATCCTGACCGGCATTTGGCTCACAATGAGTTATGAGCCAAGCGCTGAAGGTGCATTTGCGTCCGTTGAATACATCATGCGTGATGTTGAGATGGGATGGTTGATTCGTTACATGCACTCCACCGGCGCCTCCGCGTTTTTCGTGGTGGTGTATCTGCATATGCTGCGCGGAATCATGTATGGCTCGTATCAAAAGCCACGAGAGCTCATCTGGATTTTCGGGATGGCCATCTACCTCATTCTGATGGCAGAAGCCTTCATGGGGTACTTGTTGCCGTGGGGTCAAATGTCGTACTGGGGAGCGCAGGTGATTGTGTCTCTGTTCGGTGCGATTCCTGTGGTTGGTGAGGATCTGGCGCAGTGGATTCGTGGGGATTACTTGATCAGTGGTATCACGCTGAACCGGTTCTTCGCATTGCATGTGATCGCGTTACCATTGGTGCTTGCCGGTCTTGTAGTTTTGCATATCTTGGCCTTGCACGAAGTGGGTTCGAACAACCCCGATGGTGTTGAAATCAAAGATACCAAGGATGAACACGGGAAACCTTTAGACGGGATTGCATTCCATCCCTATTACACCGTGAAGGACATCGTCGGTGTGGCTGTCTTCTTATTCGTGTTCTGCACGGTCTTGTTCTTCTTCCCAGAGATGGGTGGGTACTTCCTTGAGTATGCGAACTTTGAACCGGCGGATCCGCTGAAGACGCCAGAGCACATTGCGCCGGTTTGGTACTTCACGCCCTTCTACGCAATGCTGCGTGCGATCACCTTCCCAATGTTTGGATTGGATGCCAAATTCTGGGGTGTTGTTGTCATGGGTGCGGCCATTGCGATTCTATTCGTGCTGCCATGGTTGGATCGTAGCCCTGTTCGGTCAATGCGCTACAAGGGCAACCTTAGCAAAGTGATGTTGGCGTTATTCATCGTGGCCTTTGT
>RFUY01000004.1 GCA_009922705.1 Gammaproteobacteria bacterium | reverse complement strand
GCCGAATCACCAAACGACCACCGGCCATGCCTTTGCCGACATAGTCGTTAGCGTCTCCCTCGAGCACCATCTCAAGACCCGACGCATTAAACACACCAAAGGATTGACCGGCAGTGCCCTCAAGCGCGACCTGGATCGGCGTCTCAGGGCCTGTTGCGCCAAACTTCAGGGCTAAGGCACCAGACAAGGTCGCCCCCACTGATCGGTCACAGTTGGTAATGCGATAACTCAAGGCCGCACCCTTGCCAGTCTCAAGCGCATCCGAGGCATCCGTGACCATCTGTTGATTCAAAAGCCCCTCATCATAGGGAGCATTCTTAGCGACCTCACACAACTGCGGCTTTCCAGCGTGCTCCGGACCCTGATACAGCAACGCACTGAAATCTAACTTGGCCTGTTTCTGCGAGCGTCCACCAACTTGCGTGAGCAAATCCGTTCGACCCACCAACTCAGCAATCGTGGCCACGCCAAGCCGCGCCATCCATTCGCGCGTTTCTTCTGCGACGAAGGTGAAGAAATGCTTAATCATTTCCACAGTGCCACGGAAATGTTGCTCACGAAGATAGTCATTTTGTGTCGCAACGCCGGTCGCGCAATTGTTTAAGTGACAGATCCGCAGATATTTGCAGCCCATCGCCACCATCGGTGCTGTACCAAATCCAAAACTCTCGGCACCTAAAATCGCCGCCTTCACCACATCCAGACCAGTCTTTAATCCGCCATCTGTTTGCAGCCTGACTTTGCCACGCAGGTCATTGGCACGGAGCGCTTGGTGCGCTTCCGCCAACCCAAGCTCCCAAGGGGAACCCGCATACTTAATCGAGGTCAATGGACTCGCGGCGGTGCCGCCGTCATACCCAGAAATGGTAATCAAGTCCGCATAGGCCTTCGCAACGCCAGCCGCGATGGTCCCGACGCCGGGCTCACTCACCAACTTGACACTCACCAATGCTTTCGGGTTGACCTGCTTCAGGTCAAAAATCAGCTGCGCCAAATCCTCGATCGAGTAAATATCGTGGTGTGGCGGCGGCGAGATCAAAGTGACACCAGGCACCGAATACCGGAGCCGCGCGATCAGTTGATTGACCTTACCACCAGGCAACTGCCCACCTTCGCCAGGCTTCGCACCCTGCGCAACCTTGATCTGTAAGACTTCTGCATTGACCAAATAAGAAGGTGTCACGCCAAATCGTCCGGACGCCACCTGCTTAATCTTCGACATCCGGATCGTGCCGTAACGGGCCGGATCTTCGCCACCTTCACCCGAGTTCGAGCGAGCACCCAGCTCATTCATGGCTTGTGCCAATGCTTCGTGCGCCTCAGGGCTCAAGGCGCCCAAGGACATCCCAGCGGAGTCAAACCGCTTCAAAATTGATTCGGTTGGTTCGACTTGATCAATCGAGAGTGGCGTCACGCCTGACACATCCACGGAGAGCAGGTCTCGCAAGGTCGCCACAGGCCGCTCATTCACCAGCTTGGCGTAGCGCTGATAGGTCGAGTAAGAGCCCGTCTGCACCGCATTTTGCAGGGTTTGAACGACATCGGGGTTATACGCATGGTACTCACCACCGTGCATGTATTTGAGCAATCCGCCTTGCGGAACCGGCCGGCGGCGGGACCAAGCTGCGGTCGCCCGTTGACGCAAGTCCACTTCAAAGTCGGCAAACTCAGCACCGGCAATGCGACTCTGTACACCCCTGAAACAGAGATCTACCACTTCAGAGGACAACCCGATCGCCTCGAACAACTGAGCACCGCGATAGCTGGCGATTGTGGAGATCCCCATTTTCGAGAGGATCTTCAACAGTCCTTTGTTGATCCCTTTCCGGTAATTCTGGTGGAGCTCTAGCGGATCACCGATGAGCTCGTTCGACTCAACCAAGTCGTTGATAACGCGGTAGCTCAGGTAGGGGTAAACCGCCGTCGCACCGAACCCGATCAAGACCGCAAAGTGATGCGGATCGCGCGCCTCTGCCGTATCAATAATGAGGTTCGCTGCACAACGCAAACCCTCACGGATCAGACGGTGATGGACAGCGCCGGTCGCCATGGTCGCAGAAATCACCCATTGATCACGCGCAACCGCCCGATCAGAGAGGATCAACAAGACATGCCCATCGCGGACAGCCTGAACCGCCTGATCACAGACTGACATCAGCGCCTGCTTGAGACCCACCGATGGATCAAAGGCCAGTTCAATCTGAAGACGGCGATAGCCAGGATGATCAAACGCCTTGAGCCGATCCATTTTTGGCGCTGACAGTACTGGCGATTGCAGAATCACACGCTCCGCATGGTCCGCGGTTTCCTCAAACGGATTGAGTTCGCTCCCTAAACAGGTCTCGAGACTCATGACGATCGCTTCACGGAGTGGGTCAATGGGTGGATTGGTGACCTGCGCAAATTGCTGCCGGAAATAATCCGCAATATGGCGTTGTTGCGTTGACAGCACCGCCATTGGCGTATCGTCACCCATCGAGCCGACAGCTTCCTGCCCGGTCTCCGCAAGTGGCCGAATAATCTGCTCGCGCTCTTCAGACGACAGTGTAAAGAGCTTCAAGTACGGCGCGAGACCCTCATCGGTGACGGGCGCCAGATTCGAAAACTCATCGCGCAAATCACTTTCAATACGGATGGTTTTTTCACGCAACCACTTTTTATACGGCTGCCGTGACTTCAGTGCGGTGTCAATCTGCTCCGTAGTCAAGATCTCCCCAGTTTCCGTATCGATCGCAAGGACCTCGCCGGGCCCAACCCGTCCTTTTGCGATCACATCCTCCGGTGCGTAATTCCAGGTGCCAATTTCAGAGGCGATGGTGAAGAACCCATTACGTGTTTTCACCCAGCGCGCAGGCCGCAGTCCATTGCGATCCAGCAAGCAGCAGGCATAGCGGCCATCGGTCAGCACGATCCCAGCGGGACCATCCCAAGGCTCCATGTGCATGGAGTTGTATTCATAAAAGGCGCGCAGCTCCGCATCCATGTCTTCCACATTCTGCCAAGCCGGTGGAATCAGCATCCGGATGGCGCGGAACAGGTCCATTCCACCGGCGCACAACACCTCGAGCATGTTATCGAGAGACGACGAATCTGAGCCGGTGGTATTCACCAGGGGCAGGATTTGTTCCACATCTGGGAGTTGTGGGCTCTTAAAGAGATGTCCGCGCGCCTGTGACCAGTTCCGATTACCGGCGATCGTATTGATTTCCCCGTTGTGGGCCAGCAACCGGAATGGCTGAGCAAGTGGCCAACGGGGGAGTGTGTTGGTGGAGAAGCGCTGGTGGAACACACAGATGGCGGTTTCCATCGCTGGGTGGCCGAGATCGGGATAAAAGTTTGGCAAGTCCACAGGCATCATCAACCCTTTATAGGACACAACCCGCCGCGACAACGAACACAGATAGGCATCAGGCGCCTCCGCCAGCGCCTGTTCAATCAATCGAGCCGCCATAAAGAGTTCACGATCAAACCCCGCCTGATCCAGTGCGCCAGGCTCAACAAAGACTTGGACAAAGGCAGGCATGTTGGCCAACGCAATCGGACCTAAATTGGTCGGATCGGTTGGCACCGTCCGCCAGCCGATGAACGACAGCCCACGACCCTCAAGCACCGCTTTAATCGAGGTCTTGGCAATATCCTGTGCTTCCGGGTCGGTGGGTAAAAACACCATCCCCACCGCGAATAACGCGTCTGGCAAATGACCGGTTGCCTCCTGACAAGCCGTCCGCATGAAGGCTTCGGGCATTTGCAACAACAACCCACAGCCATCACCAGTTTTGCCGTCCGCAGCAATCCCGCCGCGATGAGTCATACAGGTCAAGGCGTTAATCGCGGTCTGTAACAGAGCGTGACTTGGCGTTCCCTCGCTGTGGGCGATCAGTCCAAACCCACAATTGTCCTTGAACTCACCTGGGGTATAGAGGCCTTTGGTCATTCACTTTTCCCGATAATCGTGCGCGGAATAGCGCAAATTCATCACTTTCGCGGGCCATTACACCCGATTCTTTTTGAGCATATGTCTGAGCCCGTTCACGTCTAAACGCGGCTTGCGGCCCGGTAGAACCCGGTTCCGGCGCAAAACGGCCACGCAGTATACAAATTGAGACAAAGCTCAGGCAACTTCTGTGAGTACTGCTGTTACCGGGGCGTCACTGGGAGCGGGACGCGCTGCGATTCAATGACGGCCGGAGCCGATGGATTCAAAGCCACGGCAAGGACAAGCACGCCGAGTAACGCAGCGACAAGCCAGACCCACCGGCGACGCCAGAGCGGTCGGGATTCAGCGACAACAGGCGCCGTTGGCGCCTCTGGTACAGGCGCGCGAAGCGTCGCAAGCCAGTGCGGGATCCCTGCATCTGGATTCACATTCAGCCGTGCTTCCCGCACGGCATCTGGTAAGGACATTGCCTCAGGGCACGCCATCAACAAGTCATGTGCATCCCACGGTGGCAGACGCACGGTAGATGGCGTGACTGTCTCTGGGCAGGCACTGGCAATGTGTGCGAGTAACTCAGGAGAACCGACCAACACCACGGTCCAGGGCACCCCGAAGCCACCGCGAGTCATGGCGGACAAGACCTGGAACAGATCAGCAGTCAGTTGCTCTGCGTCATCAATGACGAGATGCGGCAAGCCAGACTGTGCTGGAATCTGTAGCTGGGTGAGTTGGGTTTTCCACCCTAATTCCTGCAGTCGCGGTTGCGCAGATGGCCAATGCGCGACGCATGCAGCCACCAGAGCCTCAGGTGTCGACACATCAGCCGCGCGAAGCTGCAACCAGGCGGCTTGTTGCGTCCCAGGCCAGTGCGCAAGAAGCGTGGATTTCCCGGACTCCCGCAGACCGATGACGGTTAACCAGGTCACACCCCGCTGGATGTAGGTTTCCAACCGACCGATTGCCGCCTGCTGTGACGGGACTAGCCGCAACACGACACCTCGAGCGTGTGGGCAAGGACTGCTGGATCAACCGCGTCTTCAATGTAGGCCTCACCCAAGCATCGCAATAAAATCAGACGCAACTGGCCGTCGAGATTTTTTTTATCCACGGCCATGTGGGTCATAAAATCTGTTGCGGTCATCCCCTGTGGCGGCTGCGTCGGTAACCCCGCCCGTGCGCACAGGTCGATCACCTTGGCCACCTCTGCCTCGGTCAAGTCCCCCAGTCCAGCAGAGCATCGCGCAGCCATCACTAGCCCGACCGCAACTGCCTCGCCGTGCAGCCATGCCCCATACCCCTGGTGTGCCTCAATCGCATGGCCAAAGGTATGTCCCAAATTCAGCAGTGCTCGACGGCCCGACTCGCGCTCATCCTCAGCAACGATCGCTGCCTTCATTGCACAGCATCGCGCAATCGCCTCAGACATTACGGTCGGCTCAAGCGCCATCAACGCTGGAAGCTGCGCATCAATCCAGTGCAGGAACTCAAGATCACCAAGCAGTCCATACTTGATCACCTCAGCCAATCCAGCCGAAAGCTCACGTGGTGGCAGCGTCGACAACACATCGGTATCCGCAAACACCGCCTGCGGCTGATAGAACGCACCGATCATATTTTTTCCAAGTGGGTGGTTGACCCCAGTTTTCCCGCCCACAGACGAGTCCACCTGAGACAGCAAGGTCGTCGGTATTTGAATAAATGGGATGCCCCGTTGATACGATGCCGCCGCAAATCCAGCCATATCTCCAACCACGCCACCGCCCAACGCAATTAACGTCGCACGACGACCCATGCGTGCCGACAGTGCCGCATCAAAAATCGGCATCAACCCCTCTAAGGTTTTATAGGCCTCGCCATCCGGGAGCGTTACTTGGATCACGCGATAGTCCGACAACGCGGTCTCGACACGCGCCGCATACAAGGGCCCGACTGACCCATTAGTCACAAGCAGGACATCGCGCCCAGCCAAGTGATCGGTGAGCGCAGGGTGAGTCATCACGCCTGCACCGATGTAGATTGGATAACTTCGCGCCTCTAGAGCGACCTGGACTGTTTTCACGAGGGTTGCGTCTCTGTCAAGTTCTCTAAGATCTGAGTCACGATGCTTTGCGGGCCCGATTTTCCAGTCGTGATGTGAAGTCCTGCCACCGTCGCATACAGCGGCTCACGGACCGAGGCCATTTCTTTGAGTCGTCCTTCGAGTCCAGAAACTTGGAGCAGCGGCCGTGTGCGATCCTGCTTCAGGCGTTGCAGTTGCGTTCTTAAATCCACCTTGAGCCAAATCACCTGCTGGCGGTGTGGCGCGAGCAACGCACGATTGGCCGGCGACAAAACGATCCCTGCACCTGTCGAAATGACCGCATTCGGGGTGTCGACGATATCTCCCAACACTTTTGTCTCGCGCTCCCGAAACCCGACCTCGCCTTCAACATCAAAAATCCAAGCGATATCACACCCACAGCGTGCCTGGATTTCTTCATCGATATCGATGAAGGGCCGCTCGAGCCGAGCAGCCAACATGCGACCGATAGTGGTCTTGCCAGCCCCTGTCGGGCCAACCAGAAACAGCGTCGGGAGGGCATGCATGTAACAATCCTTACATCACAGTAGTCGCGGTGTGATGAAGAGTAACAGTTCTGACTTCACCGCACGATGTTCTCGCGTCTGAAAGGCGCGGCCAATCACCGGGAGTTGAGATAAGCCAGGAAGTCCAGTGACGACCTCTTCTTGGCGAGACTCATAAATCCCACCAAGCACCAAGGTCTCATTTGGCTGCACTGTTACGTCCGTGTCGAGAGCACGGGTTTCGATGGCGGGTCCTGCATCTGTGGCAAGCGCACTGACCTGATCCTGCCGAATGGCCAGACGTAACTCAATTTGGCCATCATCCCGCAAGACTGGGGTGACATTTAATTCCAACACAGCATCTTTGAATTCGGTCTTTGGAACGCCATCCTGATCCCGTGTGATAAACGGCACCTGTTGCCCTTGACGAATGGTTGCTTGACGTCGGTTGGTCGTCACCACCCGTGGTTCAGAAATCACCTCTCCCGAGCCCGAAGCTTCCAGAGCCGCCAACTCAAGCGCCAATAAATGAGGATGTTCGACGATCGAGACGGCCAATTGGCCCGCCTCTGCACCCAGCGCTCTGCCTGCAGTCTGCCCTTGTGCTGTCAATCGTCCGCGTTGACCCATCAATTGCCAACGAATCCCGAGATCTTGGCGCGCATGGGTATCAATCGAGACAAGCTTTGCTTCGATCAGGATCTGCCGGACAGGCACATCCAACGCATCGATCAGCCGAAGCGCCTGCATCACATCCGCATCTGTTCCGTCGAGAATCAAACGATTGGTGGCTGCGTCAACAATGACCGAAGCGGTCATTCGGTCGGTCAAGAGTGTGTCCAGTTCATCGGCACTCCGGTGCTTCAGAGGCCTCGACTGAATCACCCTGACCTCACTTGGTCGACGTAAGTGCCCTCCCTCTGCAGTCCGTTCGAAGACAGCGTCTGTGTGCTTGGCCAACGCCTCCATCACCGTCTCGATCGAGGCATCTTCAACAGCAAATCGAATCGGCAGGTCACCAGATAACGACGAGGTCAGTTGCCATCCTGAAGCCGCATTCAGTTGCGTCAAGACCTCCCGAAGCGGCACCCCTTCAAACACAACATCCAGCGCATGCGTGCTTGCGCTAAACACAGAGAAAACGAGCATCCATTGCCAGAAGCCGATCCGCCTCATGATGCGGGTGACTCAGACTGACAGAGCGTCCCAAGCCGACTGCGCCACTGCAAGGTACGCCCTGAGATATGGATCAACTGCCAGTCCGCAGTCACCCAATCTGACACCTGGACTGTGTGCTTGGTCCCTGAGAGGCCCTCAAGTTGTGCCGTGCGGCCAATTCTGCTCGTTAAGGTATACGCTGGACAGGCCGAGAGTGGGCCCCACACGGGTAACACTGTTGGCTCAAATAAGTCCGTCTCTGGATCAATCCGGAGCAAGGATTCCCGTCGGAATGCCAAGATCAATTGAGCACGCGGCCCAACACCCTGCATCCGCAGCGCGATCGGTGACAGGCCACTCCAAGTAGGCATCGCGCGGGTCACCCAAGCCCACAGCGCATCCGGCGTGGCTTCAACGGTAAGCTCTAGACCCTTTGCTTCGACGGTCAATTCGAGCACGGTGATCTCTGGTGGGAATTGGGCCAACCAATCGGCGACCGACGACGTCGGGGGACTCGCAGGACGCGCATACAGTGCCGTGCGAAGTGCCGTCTCTTGGTTCTTCCAGTGTTGCATCTCGTGGCGCAGAGCCTCCACACGATGCCCCTCTCGCAGCCGCTCCAAATAGTGCTCAAATGCAGGCCAAATCACCATCAGCGTGCCCAGACCCAGAAATCCGATAAACCAAAGAATCAGTGCAAGTAGCGCACCTCGAGCGATCCATGGCACGCCAATCCGATTAGTCATCTGTCCACTCCACGGTGAGGGTCATTAATGCCCCTTGACGCGTGACTTGGGTGGCCGCGCTCGCAAAACCCAAGGTATGAAGCGCGCGCTCGAACGCAGTCAAGGCAGCAACATGGGCAAACTGAACGCGCCAACGGACCGTCTTTGGTTCTCGCTCGATACCAAGCACCCCCAGACCCGTTGGAAACACCGCCAAGGCAGCCTGAATGGGCGCGAGAAATGCGATCGCCTGCTGTTGCGTGGATTCACGACTGCGTTCGACCGTCCGAGAGTCCTCAAACTCCGCTTGTAATCGCGCGACCGCCTCCTTCACGTCAGTCACCTGTGTGGCTAGCCGCGTCGCTTCTGCCTGATGATCAGGCTCTAAACGAGTGAGCACATCCAATGCCATCCAGGCTGAAAAGAGTGCGCCAAAGCCACTGAGTGTGATCAATAACGCCCCACGAATTAACCAGCGCCAGCGTTGATGAGAGAGGCGTTGACGCCAAGGTGTGAGATCAGGCAAGGCCGACATGTACGCCCTCTTTGTACAACCGTAGCGGGGTCAACGTCTCGAGCTCTTCCCGAAACAGCCATTGCTGTTGCCGAATCGCGGTGTGCTCGTCCGTGGGCCAGTGGGTAACCCGAGACAGACCATGCGACTCCCGGCGCGCGACAACTGTCTGTGATCCAGAGGACCAGACAGCAGCCACCCAGGGCCGTGTACCGCAATGCACACACCACTCTGCCTCCGGAATCAATCGACAACCAGCACTGTCAGCCAACCATGACCACAAGGGCTCGGGTGCTTCGGGTGCAAGCTCTACAACCCCCAAGAGCGCTGCGCTGACCCGAACCACATCAACCCCAGACAGTGGCGTACTCAAACCTAACTGTTGCCACAATCGATACGGCCGCCAAGGCTGTCGATCACAGGAAACAGAGCGCCGACGAACCCATGCCTCCGTTAGGACGCAATCGCCGGTTACAAGCCCCGCAGGTGGCCATGCCTCGTAATCGACCCATGAGGATCGCCCGCTCTCGGGCGTCACGAGACAAAAGCCAAGATCGGTCAACCAGTACCATGGGTTCGCGGATTGAATCTCTTCCATAGCGCCTCCTGCGTAGAGGGAAGCAGGAAAAAGCACTGTGTCAGCCGCTATTGGACTTTGATTTTAGGTACACTCAACCTCGTTCAGGGGAGGGCTCGTGCGCGCACTGATTCGGATCACAGCAAGTCTCGGTTTGACGTTCCTATTGGTGGGCGGCGTCGCCATGATGGGCGCGTATGTGTACCTGAAGCCGAGCTTACCCGATGTCCAGATGCTGAAAACGGTGCAACTGCAAACACCGCTGCAAATCCTGACCGAAGACGGACTCTTGATCGCACAATTCGGCGAGAAACGTCGAGATCCGGTGCAGATCAACGAGGTCCCACTAGACCTGGTGCGCGCATTTTTAGCGGCAGAAGACGACAATTTTAGAGACCACGTTGGCATTGACCCAGCAGGCCTGGCCAGGGCTGCTTGGGAGTTGATCTCCACCGGACAAATTCAATCCGGTGGATCCACAATTACCATGCAGGTGGCAAAAAACTACTTCCTGAGCCATGAGCGGACCTTCGCGCGTAAATTCCGGGAAATCCTGCTAGCACTCGAGATCGAACGTACCCTCACGAAGGATGAAATTCTTGAGCTGTACTTTAATGTCATCTTCCTTGGACAACGTGCGTATGGAGTAGCTGCCGCGGCACAAATTTATTACGGCCAAGACCTCGATACGCTCACCCTGCCGCAATACGCTATGATCGCAGGGCTCCCGAAAGCACCCTCAAAATACAACCCCATTGCCAATCCACAACGCGCGCTTGAACGGCGTGACTGGATTTTAGGGCGGATGCATAAGCTGGGCTTTATCGACAGTGAACAACTCACACGTGCCCTAGCGGCACCCGTCACGGCGAGAATCCATGGGATTCCACTCGACTTAAATGCACCTTATGTCGCCGAGGAGGCGCGGCGGATTGCGCTCGAGATGTTTGGTGATCGCGCGTACACCGATGGCCTGCGGATCTACACGACGGTGCGTGGTGCATGGCAAGCCGCGGCCCAAGATGCAGTTACCCATGGACTGTTGGAGTATGACCAACGCCACGGCTGGCGAGGTATTGAAGGGACACTTCCAGGACCTGACCGCGATGCGTGGCTTACCGCATTGGCTGATCTCGAAACCATCGGACTTTTAGAACCCGCTGTTGTCAGCGGCGTGACCGATCGACGCATCGATGTGATCCGAAAAAATGGGGAGTCCATCAGTATCGCGGCCAGTGGCTTTGCCTGGGCGCGCACATATCGCAGTGTGAATAGCTTGGGGCCTGAGATCCGCGATGCGCGTACCTTGGTGAGTGCCGGAGACCTGGTCCGCATTACAAGGCTCAGAGGCGAGTGGGTGTTAGCACAACAGCCCGAGGTCGAAGCGGGCATGGTGGCGCTGGACCCGAACACCGGTGCGATTCGGGCGATGGTCGGTGGCTTTAACTATTTTGACTCCAAGTTCAATCGCGCCATTCAGGGTGGACGGCAAGTCGGCTCAGGATTTAAGCCACTGATTTATACAGCCGCCTTGGAGGCGGGCATGACGCCGGCCACCCTCATTAATGACGCACCCGTGGTGTTTGATCAGACCGAAGGCGCGACCGACTGGCGTCCTCAAAACTCCGGCGGCGATTTCCTCGGGCCCACGCGATTGCGTACTGCGCTCTATCGTAGCCGTAACTTAGTGTCGGTGAGATTGGCGCGCGAATTAGGGCTCGACCGACTCCTGCAAATCGCTGAGCGCGTTGGACTCCCGTCGGAGGCGCTCCCTCGAGATTTAAGTCTTTCGTTAGGGACGGCTTCATTGACCCCGCTACAAATGGCAGAGGTGTATGCAATTTATGCCAACGGAGGGTATCGAGTCGGCCATCACCTCATCGACCGGATCGAATCCGCAACAGGCGAAGTGCTTTATCACACCAAGCCAGTCACCGTCTGCCGCACCGACTGCGCAGGCCGACCTGTGTCCATGGATCCGTTATTTGACAATCGATTACGGCCCGCCACCTCAACCCTGATCGATCTCGATCTTGGGGGCAGCATTGCGCCGCGTGTGCTTGATGCACGCATCCAGTTTTTGATGGACGACATGTTGCGTGATGTGATCCAGGTCGGGACTGCTAAGCGCGCGACCTCATTGGGCCGTCGGGACATCGCCGGAAAAACCGGGACCACGAATGATCAGGTTGATGCCTGGTTCAATGGCTATCATCCTTCTGTAGTTGCCTCTGTTTGGGTGGGCTTCGATCAACCGAAAACCCTGGGACGCGCGGAATACGGGGGACGAGCCGCCCTGCCAATCTGGATTGAGTTCATGGAAACAGCCTTGGCAGGACAGCCAGAATTACGTCCTGCACCACCGCCGGGAATCATCTCAGCCCGAATTCACGCGGACACTGGGGTCCTAGCCGGCGCCAATGTTGGAAATGCAATTCGTGAATATTTTCTCGCCGAGAATCCGCCGCCAAGCCCAGGATCCGACAACAGCACGCCAATTGTCTCTGGCCAAGATGGCGAGCGGGTCATCACCAGCCCACAACAACTCTTTTAAGGCGACAGCCGCTGTAGGTTCGCGGGATGCCCGAGCGGTAACCGAAAAATCGGCGGACGGTCTGTGGACTTTGGAGACCGAATCCAGCCGCGGACTTCAATCCGAGCGCCCATTTCTACGAACAGATCTTGAGGGAGGGTCACTGCAAACTGAGGCCCCAACCACACCGTCTGTTGATCGACCCGCGTGACAGTGCCTTCCACCACCGCAAAGCCACCGCGCTTCAGAGACGCCGCAGGCATCGGCGCCAGTGCCTCTTTCCATAACCCCCGACGAGCACGCCGCGCCTCCTTTTCAGCCGCCGATAAACAGGCTGCATGCTCGGTTAACGGTGGAACCGCAACAGCGAATCCAAGGCCTTGCTTGAGGACGGATTCGGCCAAATGCTGACCTTCAACCCACACATGCGCCAAGATACGCCCATGACGATCGCGTCGGTAGGGAAAGGGCGAGAGGGTCGCCAGCTGCCCCAGCGCATGCGTCGTCACGTAGCCGGATGCCGCTTGCGCATAGGTCCCGCGTTGGCCGGGGTCTTTTCGTTCAAAGGTGTTGAAGCCCAAGATCCGAACACGATCTCCGCCGACCAACACGACTGTGTCGCCATCGACAATCCGCTCGATAGTCTGTTGCGTCGCTGTCTTCGGGGGAGGTGGGCATTGCGCGAAAGCGGCGGACGCCGCAATCGAGAAAACAAACGACCAGGTGAAGATTCTCCTGGTCGTCATGGCATTAGCGTGACAGCGTCCGGCCACCAAAGCGCTTGTTGAAGCGATCAATCCGACCACCTGTATCCAAGACCTTTTGCTTTCCGGTGTAGAACGGGTGACACTCTTGGCAGACGTCCACTGTAAAGTCTTGACCACGAGTCGACCGAGTCGGATAGGTCGCACCGCAACTGCATGTGACCTTAATCTCGGTGTACGCTGGATGGATATCCGCTTTCATCTTGAATCCTCAGGTTATGATCAATGCCGCACTATTGGCCACATCTCGCGCCAACGACCGCATCTACGTTTCGGGGCGCGGAGTCTAGCAAGACTCCTGGACAGACGGAAGCGTCATGACTGGTTTTTTCACTCAAGTGTTTGTTCCAGGGCCATTTTCAGGGCCCTTGACCTATTCTGCATCGACGCCAATTGAGCCCGGTTGCCGGGTACGCGTCCCCCTTGGCCACCGCAGCGTTGTGGGGTTGGTCGCAGGACCCGGAGAACTATCGGATCATCACGAACCCATCAAACCGATCGAAGCCTGTCTCGATGAGACTCCCCTAGTGGATCCGGGCAGTCTCGCGCTTGCGGCATTCGCGGCCCGATACTACTTTGCCGCGCCAGGCGATCTGGTCCTTGGTGGATTACCAAAGCCACTACGAGAGGGCAAACCGACACCCAAGGCCGTTAGTCTGGAGGGGCACGGTCAGCGCAGCCAGTTCTCTCGAACCCAAGCGCAAGGCGACGCCATCGACACGATCAGTGGTGCCTTGGGACAGTTTCGTCCAATCCTGTTGCAAGGCGTCACTGGATCAGGGAAGACCCAAGTGTTCATCGATGCGATCCATGCAGCGATTGCCACGGGTCAGCAGACACTGCTCTTAATCCCAGAGATTGGATTGACCGGACGTCTTGCCGAACGCATCGCTGAGCAGTTGTCTGGGCGCTACCAAGTCATGCACTCTGGACGAACACCGCTGGAGCGCGCCCGCGCCTTTATCGCGGCCCAGCAGGGCGAGATTGACCTCCTGATCGGTACCCGATCTTGCCTGCTCACACCACTGCCGCGACTCGGACTGATTTTGGTCGACGAAGAGCATGATGGCTCCTACTCAGCGCGGGATCTCGCCGTCATGCGTGCGAAGCAGGCGAACTGCCCTATCGTGCTCGCCTCAGCAACCCCTTCACTGGAAAGTTGGGTGCAGGCCAATCAGGGGCGTTACCAACGTCTAAGATTACCAAGCCGCGCCTCCGGGATTGAGGCGCCGACGCTTCGGCTCATCGATGCACGTGCAGATCGCCCGAAAGACGGCCTGACGCAAGCCGCACTGCATGCCATCGAACACACGCTGCAGCGTCAAGAACAAGCCTTGGTATTTCTCAATCGACGGGGCTACGCACCCGTGCTGTATTGCGGGGAGTGTGGCTGGAGCCCGACCTGCCGACACTGCGACGCGAAACCGTCAGTCCATCAGCATCCCCGGACCCTCTGGTGTCATCACTGTGACACCCGGCAGGCCCTACCGCCTCACTGTCCAAACTGTGGTCATCCGGAGTTGCTCCGCCTTGGTGAGGGGACCGAGCGACTCGCCGATCAGCTCAGTCAGCACTTCTCCGAAACCCCTGTCATTCGGGTGGATCGTGATTCAACGGTTCGCAAGCGTGCCTTTGAGGCACTCCTCGCTCCAGTCCTTGCCGGCGAGCCCTGCATCCTGGTTGGCACACAGATGCTCGCGAAGGGCCATGACTTTGATCGCCTCACAACGGTGATCGTTGCCGATGCAGACCAAGGACTTTTGGGCACAGACTTTCGAAGCCTCGAGCATTTCAGTCAATTACTCACACAGGTTGCCGGGCGCGCCGGTCGCCGGGATGTCCGTGGGCAGGTTTTGATTCAAACGCATCGACCAGAGTCCCCTTGGTTCCCGTTGCTCCTCGGCCAGGACTACGATGCATTGGCGCGAGCCATGTTGACTGAACGTCAGCAAATGGGGTGGCCACCCACCACCCACCTTGCCGTGCTTCGTGCGCGAGGCCCGGACCCCAATGCAACACTCGCCGCACTTGCGCCAATCGCATCGTCACTCAAGGGTCAGGACGTGCAAGTGCTGGGACCGGCGCCAGCGCCGATGGAACGTCGCAACCGGCAATATCATGCGCAATGTGTGGTCGTGGGTGAACGCGGCGCGCTGCATCGTGCGCTTCGTGCGACCGGACCCTGGTTGTATCGACGGGCCGGAAAAGTCCTGATTCAGCTGGATGTCGACCCTTGGGATCTATGGTAGTGCTACACTGCCGCCCTTAATTCGGAGGGACACTATGAAAGAGCAGATCACGTCGCTTTTTGAAGCGGTCTTGGATCAACTCATGGCACGCGGCCAGTTGACTGAGGATGCGCGACGACCTGTTCATGTGGAAGCCACACGAGATCCGGCACACGGTGATTTCGCAACCAATGTTGCCCTCCTGCACGCCAAAGCCCTGGGGCTGGCTCCACGACAATTGGCTGAGCAGCTTGTGAACCAACTGCCAAACCATCCACAGATTGCTGGCGTCGAGATCGCTGGACCGGGGTTTATCAATATTCGGTTAAAGGCAGATGCCTTAGTCCAACCCATCAAAGACTGTCTCACACAGGGATCAGGCTACGGTCGCGGTGAATCGACAGGACGCCGGGTTCAAGTCGAATACGTCTCTGCCAACCCGACCGGTCCGCTGCATGTCGGACATGGTCGTGGCGCAGCCTATGGCGCGACCCTCAGTAATCTTCTGAGCGCCGCAGGGCATACCGTTGAGACCGAATATTACGTGAATGACGCAGGCCGGCAGATGAGTATCTTGGGGGCTAGCGTGTACATCCGTTACTTGGAAGCACTCGGACACCCACTTCAGTTCCCACTCGGCGGCTACCAAGGCGCCTACATCCAAGATCTCGCCGCAGAACTGATTCATACCCACGGGGAATCCCTCGAGCGTCCAATCGCATCACTGACGAGCCAACTGGTTGCTGATGGTGAAGAGACCAAAGATGCGCACATTGACAGCTGGATCCAGGCGATCAAGCATGCCCTGGGCGAGGACTGGCGGGTCCCCTTTGACCTTGCGCTCACCCGAATCCAAGACGATATTCGTGATGACTTAGGTGAGTTTGGTGTCACCTTTTCTCAGTGGTTCAGTGAAGCGAGTCTCGTCAGCTCTGGCGCCATCGCCGACGCGCTCGCAACCCTCGAGGCCGGCGGGCACCTCTATCAGCACAAAGGCGCCCTCTGGTTTCGTTCGACAGCCTACGGCGATGACAAAGATCGCGTGGTCCAGCGAGACAATGGTGAATACACCTACTTCGCGTCCGACATTGCCTACATCGCCAACAAATTCAGTCGTGGCTATGATGAATTGATCTATGTCTGGGGAGCCGACCATCACGGCTACATCACACGTGTGAAAGCGGCAGCGAGCGCCCTGGGCTACGACCCAGACCGCTTGACCATTCGCTTGGTTCAATTTGCGATCCTCTACCGTGGCGGCGAACGCGTGCAAATGTCGACGCGCTCAGGCAGCTTTGTGACGCTCCGCGAACTGCGTGAAGAGGTGGGCGTCGATGCCTGTCGTTATTTTTATGTGATGCGAAAAGCCGATCAGCATCTTGATTTTGATCTGGACCTCGCGACCAGCCAGAGTAAAGACAATCCGGTGTACTACATTCAATATGCACACGCGCGGATCTGTCGTGTGCTCGAGGGGTTACAGGATCAACCCAGCTTTGATCTCACACGCGGGCTGACACACCTTGCCTCGATCGAAGGCCAAGAGGTCCTCGACATTGCCCAACAGATTGGGCAATTCAAAGAGACACTAGGGCGCGCCGCTGACTCCCTCGAACCCCATTTGTTGTGTTACTACTTGCAAGAACTCGCCGCGTCCTTCCATCGCTGGTACAACGGCACGCGGTTACTGGTCGATGACTTGGCACAACGTGACGCACGATTGACGGTCGCCCAAGCCGTTCGCCAGGTGCTCGCAAATGGCCTGTCTCTGTTGGGCGTGTCCGCTCCAGAGGCCATGTGATGCGAGACTATTCGTCGCAAGCAATGAAGCATCGACGGGGCTCCAGTCGCAGCCCGCGTCCCGCCCTAGGGATCACACTGAGCTTGCTAGTCATCGCGACTGTGGCTGTCGGGCTCATTTGGTTGAGTCAGCGGACTGAAGATCAGGCGGTTTCGCCCGTCGCGCGACCCGCGCCAACACCTGCGACTCAGGTGACGCCTCCACCGCCGGCCAGTGCGCGCCCCGAATCGGCGATTGCCCCGATTCAAGAGGTCCCTGATGCACCCCCCAATCACTTCACGTTCTACGACATCTTGGTCAAAAATGAAGTGGCCATCGATGTCGCTCCGGCGGAGACGCGCGAGGAAGTGATTGCGAAACAGCTCAAATCCACACTGGTGCAGGTGGCATCCTTCAGAAACGCCTCCGATGCTGAAAGCACTCGGGTGGAGCTTCTGCTCTTAAACATGCAAGCTCGGATCATTCCTGCCAGCAGCGATAATGGTGGCTGGCACCGTGTTGTCGTGGGACCTTTTGAGTCGGTCCGGGACCTCGAGTCTGCAAAAGACCGCTTGGCGAAAAACGGCCACGACTTCTTACAAATTCAGGTACGTTAAATGGCTATGGAACAATTTCACGGCACAACAATCGTCTCGGTCCGTCGCGGTCAACACGTCGTGATCGGCGGTGACGGCCAAGTCACACTGGGCAACACAGTGATGAAAGGAAATGCGCGCAAGGTCCGTCGATTGTATCGAGACCAAGTGCTTGCTGGGTTTGCTGGCGGGACTGCGGACGCTTTTACGCTCTTTGAACGGTTCGAGGCCAAACTGGAAAAGCACCAAGGACACCTAACCCGTGCCGCGGTTGAACTGGCCAAAGACTGGCGTTCTGATCGGATGTTACGGCGACTCGAGGCGCTGCTTGCCGTCGCCGATACAGAGACTTCCCTAATCATTACTGGAAACGGGGATGTCATGGAGCCGGAAGACGGACTCATTGCCATTGGGTCGGGCGGTCCCTTCGCACAGGCTGCGGCGAAAGCATTGCTCAGGCAGACAGATCTTTCCGCCAAGGAGATTGTCACCGAAGCATTGAAGGTCGCCGGGGAAATCTGCATCTACACCAATCACCACGTTACTTTGGATGAGTTAATAAAGGCATGACCGATTTATCGCCAAAGGCCATCGTCGCCGCTCTCGATCGCCACATCATTGGCCAAGCCGATGCCAAACGCGCGGTGGCCATCGCGCTGCGCAATCGCTGGCGTCGAATGCAACTCTCTGCAGAGCTCGCGCAAGAAGTCACCCCCAAGAATATCCTGATGATCGGTCCAACCGGTGTGGGAAAAACGGAGATCGCGCGGCGACTCGCCAAACTGGCTGATGCGCCTTTCCTCAAGGTTGAAGCCACCAAATTTACTGAAGTGGGGTATGTGGGCCGGGATGTCGACTCGATCATTCGGGATTTGGTCAGCACGGCCATGAAGGCGGAGCGAGAAAAGCGCATGGACACCGTCAGGGACCAGGCTGCGGATCGCGCTGAAGATCAAATTCTCGATATTTTGCTGCCACCACCGCGAGGCGACACAAAACAACAGCCGGCAGAGCAATCCGGGGCACGCCAAGTGTTTCGGAAAAAACTACGTGAAGGTGAGCTCGACGATAAGGAAATCGACGTCAACGTCCGGGCACAGCCCGTCGGGGTCGACATCATGTCTCCGCCGGGCATGGAGGATATGGCCAATCAACTCCAGGATATGTTTTCCAAGTTCGGCCAAGATCGCAAGAAAACGCGTCGATTGCCGATTCGGGAGGCATTGCGACTCCTCACCGAGGAGGAAGCAGCACGGCTTATCTCTGATGACGACATCAAACGCGCAGCGATTGATGCGGTTGAAAACCGTGGCATCGTTTTTTTGGATGAAATCGACAAGGTCTGCCGTCGCGAGCATGCCCAAGGGGGCGATGTCAGTCGCGAAGGGGTCCAACGCGATTTACTGCCCTTAATCGAAGGCACTTCCGTGCAAACCAAATGGGGTACGGTCCGGACAGATCACATCTTGTTCATTGCCTCTGGCGCATTTCATCTTTCAAAGCCCTCAGATCTTGTGCCCGAGCTGCAAGGCCGACTGCCCATCCGAGTCGAACTCAGCGCTCTCAAACCAGAGGACTTCGCCCGAATTCTGACCGAGCCAGACCACTCTTTAGTCAATCAATATCAGGCGCTACTCAAGGTCGAAGGGGTGTCGGTTGACTTCACTGAAGATGGCATTGCGGCACTTGCAGATATCGCCTTCCACGTGAACGAAACGACAGAAAATATTGGCGCCCGAAGACTCCATACGCTGATGGAAAAACTGCTCGAGGATCTGCTGTTTGACGCAGGCCTCGATGGGAGTCCTGAGGTTCAGATTGATCGCGCCTACGTCGATGGAAAACTCAGTGCACTGAGCCACGATGAAGACTTATCACGGTATATTTTGTAGGGTTTGCCATGACTGAAACCACCCACTTTGGCTACCAAGACGTCCCGATCAACGAGAAAACCTATCGGGTCCGAGACGTCTTCAACTCGGTGGCGCGCCGATACGATGTGATGAACGATCTGATGTCTGTCGGACTGCATCGCCTTTGGAAACGACTTGCCGTCGAGATGCTTGCGGTACGCCCTGGCATGCAAGCGCTTGATTTGGCCGCGGGGACTGGCGATCTTGCCCGCTCGATCTCAGAGCGCATTGGGTTACAGGGGCACGTGGTCCTTGGCGATATCAATGATCAGATGTTGCGGGTCGGACGCGATCGATTTATCGATGCAGGCCATCTCGACGGACTGTCATGGTGCCAATGTGACGCCGAGTGCTTACCCTTCCCTGATGCCCATTTTGACCGAATTACCATCGGGTTCGGGCTCCGCAATGTGACGAATAAAGAGGCGGCACTTGCGGAAATGCACCGGGTCTTAAAACCCGGTGGTCGTGCGCTTGTCTTGGAGTTTTCACACCCCACCGATGCAGCGCTGAAAACAGTTTATGATCTCTACAGTTTCACGGTACTGCCCGCACTTGGACAAGTGATTGCCAATGATCGCGCGAGCTACCAGTATCTTGCGGAGTCGATTCGCAAACATCCAGACCAAGAGACTCTGAAGGCCATGATGGGATCAGCGGGCTTTACCGACTGTCGTTACACCAACCTGAATGGCGGTATTGTTGCCATTCACACCGGCACAAGAGGGTGAGTCAGGTGCTGTGGCTGACGCTACTCGTGAAAGCATCCGAATCCGCAATGCGCCATGGGATGCGGCTTGCAGGAGTCACCGAGCAGCACTTAGCGCCGATGGCCGGACGCGTCCTCAAACTCGAGATTACTGACCTTAAGACAGAGCTTTGGCTGGTCTGTGGCGACAGCCAATGGTGGCTTGCGACGACGGATCAAGGCACTGCCGATGTGACGCTAACAGGCTCATTAGGTGCATTGGTCGAAACAGCACGCTCCATGACAGATCCCAACAGCCCCCTGGTCTTGGAAGGACTCGAAGTGCGTGGCGCTGTCGGTGTTCTTCAGACCTTGCAGCGACTGCTCAGAGATTTGGATTTAGATTGGCAAGACACACTCACTCAAGCCATCGGTCCCATCCCAGCCAATCTAATCATCGGCGCACTGCGCAGTGCGCGCGAACAACTCCATGAGTCCCGTTCGCGAATCAAGCAGCAGGTCCAAGAGACCGTCCTGGCCGAACACGGACCGGTCATTTCAACGGATGCCTATCAAGGCACCAAAGACCGTATCACAGCCTTAAGCCGGCACCTCGAGCGCATGGACGCCAGACTGCGACGACTGGAGCATCGCCAATGACTGGGTCTTTCCGTCTCATTCGTATTTTGAAAGTACTGTTCTCAGAACGAATCGATGCATTCTTACCCTCCCCAAAATCTGGGCCATTACGGGTCATTGCCTGGTGTATCCCCCGCGTTAAAACGACCCGCTCGCGCGGTGAGCGGCTCCGAGATGCCCTACAGACTTTGGGGCCGGTGTTTGTCAAATTCGGACAAATGCTCTCAACTCGACGGGATCTGCTGCCACCAGATATTGCGATGGCTCTCGCGGAACTTCAGGATCGCGTTAAACCCTTCTCTGGGGAGGTCGCGCAATCCATCATCGAACGCGATCTGCAAGCTCCGATTTCTGACATCTTCAAAACCTTCGAGGTCACACCGATGGCCTCTGCCTCGGTGGCACAGGTCCACGCCGCAACTTTAAATGATGGTCAAGCGGTGGTGGTCAAGGTCATTCGGCCGGGGATCGAAAAGGTCATTGAAGAAGATCTCAAATTGATGATGACGATCGCACGCTTTGTGGAGAGAAATTTTGAGGATGGCAAACGCTTAAAGCTGGTCCAAGTCGTCAGTGATTATCGAATGACCATTTTGGACGAGCTGGATTTACAACGTGAAGCAGCCAATACCGCGCTCATTCGCCGAAATTTCGAACACTCCAGCATCTGTTATGTTCCCCAGATTTACTGGGATTTTACGCGCAGAAACGTCATGGTCGAAGAGCGTGTGTATGGTGTGCCGATTAGTCAGATCGAGGTCCTGAAAGCACACAACGTCAACATGGAGAAACTGGCCGAACGTGGTGTCGAGATTTTCTTCACGCAGGTCTTTGACCACAGTTTCTTCCATGCCGATATGCATCCCGGCAATGTGTTTGTGGATATTTCTGATCCTGAGAACCCCGTCTACAAAGCAATCGACTTTGGCATCGTTGGCACCCTAGACCCGGAAAGTCAGAGCTATCTCGCGCAAAACTTAATCGCATTTTTTGATCGCGACTATCGGGCGGTCGCAGAGTTGCATGTGGAGTCTGGATGGGTGCCTGCAGACACCCGAATTGGCGATTTTGAAAGTGCCATTCGGACGGTGTGTGAACCGATTTTCCAAAAGCCGCTTGGCGAAATCAGTTTTGGGGTACTCCTGGTTCGGTTATTCGAAACCGCCCGTCGGTTCCATATGGAAGTTCAACCACAGCTGGTGCTGTTACAAAAGACACTTCTCAACATTGAAGGCTTGGGTCGAGAATTGTATCCAGAGCTTGATCTCTGGAAGACTGGAAAACCCTTTCTCGATCGGTGGGTCAAAGATCGATTGGGTCCCAAAGGCCTCCTCCAGAGCGCACGTCGCCAAGGGCCTCGCTGGGTCATGCACCTGCCCAAGTTGACGGATGCACTGCTCTCATCGGGCGATCGACTCAACCGACTTGAACGGATGGCTGAGCAGAATCAAGCATCTTTGCAACAGATTGCCAAGACCGTTCGAACGAACCAACTCGGTCGGCGTTGGTCTTTGGGGCTTGGCGTCGTGGGTTTGCTGGCAGCAGGCATTGGTGGCGCTGTCGCGCCGGCAGCCTTAGTTGCCTACTGGCCAATTGGTCTTGCGTTGCTCTCGACAGCACTCATACTGAGGCGATGAGTGTGATGACCCCTGCCGCGCTGACTGAACTCCTCGATGCTGTCCAATTTGATACCAATGGACTGATCAGCGCGATTGCTCAAGACGCAGTGACTGGTGAGATTTTGATGCTTGCGTGGATGAACCGAGACGCATTGTCTGAAACGCTCAGCACGGGGCAAGTGGTGTATTACTCTCGTTCCCGGCAAACCTTGTGGCGAAAAGGGGAGACATCCGGTCAACAGCAACGCTGTGTCTCGCTGCGCCTGGACTGCGATCGTGATGCGGTTGTCTTGCAAGTCGAACAAACCGGTGTAGCCTGTCACACAGGGCGTCGCAGTTGTTTCTCGTGGGCACCCGATGCTTCAGGACAGTGGGTGGCTGCCGCCGATGTCGTGATCGACCCAGACACACTTTATGGACAAGAGAAATGAGCGTCATACATTTACTGGAAGACATGCTGGCCGAGCGGCGTTTTGGTGATCCCGAAAAGTCCTATGTGGCGCGCCTCCATCATAAAGGACTTGATCACATTCTGAAGAAGGTCGGCGAAGAGGCCACCGAAGTGGTGATGGCAGCCAAGGATGCCAGTCGGTCTGGAAACACGCACGATGTCATCCACGAAGTGGCCGATTTATGGTTTCACACACTGGTATTGCTGTCCCACCTCGAAGAGCCACCCTCTGCAGTGCTTGCAGAACTTGAAAAGCGGCTTGGCGTCAGTGGACTGGTCGAGAAGGCGGCACGCGGAGAACACGGATGAGTGATTGCTTGTTTTGTAAAATACGGGATGGCGAAATCCCTGCGGACGTCATTTATAAGGATGCCGATCTGATTGCGTTCCGGGATATTCACCCAAAAGCGCCCGTTCACTTTCTCGTCATACCACGACGGCATATTGCGAACCTGTTTGACGTGAGCGCCGATGATGAAGGCCTCATGGGACGGATTCAGTTAGCGATTCCGACGATTGCGCGTGAACAAGGACTGGATTCTGGATTTCGGACCGTGTTGAATACGGGACCCGGTGGACATCAGGAGGTGTATCACATGCACTACCATGTCCTCGGCGGTGGCCCTTTCACGGGTTTTAATTGAGACGACTCTACACATAAAGGAGACCCCGCATGGGAATTGGCGGAATCAGCATTTGGCAACTGCTCATTATTTTGGCCATTGTCATCATGATCTTTGGGACCAAGAAGCTCAAAACGCTGGGCAGTGACTTGGGTGGCGCCGTCAAAGGCTTTCGGCAGTCAATGAGTGACGAAGGCAAGGACAAGGCAGACGACACCACCATGAAGACAGAATCTGTTGAGGATGCAGGCGCGACTGCCGAATCCGCTGAGCCTGCCAAAGCAGCTGAGAAAGAAAAGGTCTAACCTGTGTTCGATATCGGCGCGACCGAACTGCTTTTGGTCGCCATCATTGGGTTGATTGTGGTCGGTCCGGAGCGACTTCCGCGACTGGCACGGTCTATTGGTCTGTGGGTGAATCGAGCACGCCGACAAATGACCTCAATCCAACGCGAAATCAACCGCGAACTTGAAATGGAAGACCTCAAAAAACAACTGCAGGCCAAGGGCGGTGGGCTTACCCTAGAGGACTTAACTGGCGATGTCGGATCGAAAGCGCCTGTGAAGGAACCTGTGAGCCGAACCCAAATTGCGGATGCCCAGCCTGCACCGAAACGGGATGTTGACACCCCCTCATGAGTGACCAAGACCAATTTGCGGATCAACCGCTGATCGCCCACCTGATTGAGCTGCGGGATCGACTCATCCGGATTGTCATCGCGATTCTCGTGATCTTTATCGCATTCATGGCGTTTGCCAATGATCTCTATGCGTACTTGGCTGAGCCACTGCAAACGTTGATGCCTGAGGGCTCGTCGATGATTGCGACACAGGTCGCGTCACCGTTTTTAGCCCCCTTCAAATTGGCACTCTATTTGGCCGTTTACTGCGCGGCACCTGTGATGCTTTACCAAGTCTGGGGATTTATCGCGCCGGGGCTGTACAAAAACGAAAAGCGCCTGGTAGCGCCGCTCTTGTTCTCGAGCATTCTCTTATTTTACGCCGGGATGGCGTTTGCCTACTTTATTGTGTTCCCACTCATTTTTGGGTTCTTTACAACCGTTGGCCCGACGGGTGTCACGGTGATGACAGATATCGATGCCTATTTAAGCTTTGTCCTCAAATTATTTTTGGCATTTGGGCTGGCTTTCGAAATCCCCATTGCCACGATGCTCTTGGTGAAAGCGGGCGTCACCAATGTCCAGAGTCTTAAAAGCAAACGTCCCTATGTGTTTTTAGGCTGCTTCGTGGTCGGGATGCTCGTCACGCCTCCGGACATGATCAGCCAAACGCTCTTGGCTGTGCCGATGTGGTTACTGTTTGAAGTTGGGTTAATTGGTTCGCGCTTTTTAGGGGCGCCTCGTGGTGCCGACACAGAGACTGAACAACCTGCCACCGATAACACCCAAAATGACAAGACCAATGGCGTCGATGACAGTGAATCGGAGACCCATGATATTCGGGAATTTGATTTGTATGCGCCGATTACTGGATCAACCGATCCGCAAGGACCGGCAGCGCCCGAGACTGACGCAGAGCCGCCCAAGCCAAACCACTAAGGCCAAAACGTCACCGTCAAGCCGGTGACGATGGTTGGTTAGTGCCCGTGCCCGTAGCGGGTAGCCATCAAACGCGTTGCCTCAACCAAGGCCGAAGTCATCGCCGGATGTCGTGACGAGTGGCCGCCATCCGCAATCATCGTCAGCCGAGCATCCCCTAAATTTCGGTGCAACTGGCGTGCCCCGTCAAGCGGACAGACATGGTCCTCAACCCCATGCACCAGCTCCATCGGAATGCGTGTTGTCGCGGAAATCCCATCAAGTATTGTGTTTGGCGCCAAGAAACACTGATGCGCTACATAATGATGTTCAATGGTCGCGAAGGCCACATCATGTCTTGGAGAGCCATCTGTGATGGAACCGAGATCTGGATTTCGGATGGCCAAGCGTGTTTCCCAGAGATTCCATGCCCGCGCCGCTTGATAGCGCACAAAAGGCGTTTCTTCCGAAAAAAGCCGCGTGTACCCCGCCACGGGATCTGCGGCTTCCTCAGGGTGAAGCGGGGCCAAAAAATCCAGCCAAGCTTTGGGATAGACCTCCGCAGCACCGCCCCGATACAGCCAATCAATGTCTTGAGGACGCCCCAGAAACGTCCCGCGCAGTACACACCCCAACACTGTCGTCGGGTGTTCAATGGCATAGAGCAACGCCAAGGTGGCGCCCCACGAGCCGCCAAACAACACCACCCGCCGAATTGCGAGATGCGCAAGGATTTGGTCAATGTCACCAAGGAGATGCGCTGTCGTATTTGAGGACAGCGCCCCGTGTGGCCGCGAACGTCCTGCGCCTCGCTGATCAAAACAGACGATGCGATAGCATTGAGGATCAAAAAACCGGCGAGAGTCGGCGCTACAACCGGCACCAGGCCCGCCATGCAATACCAAAACGGGAAGCCCCTCTGGGTTTCCCATCTCTTCAACGTAGAGTTCGTGTCCGTCGCCCACCGGAAGCATCCAGTGCTGCCGCGGCGTGATCTCCGGATAGAGTGTGTGCATGTCGCTCCCCTGACGGGGCAGCATGCACTCCCTAGCTTGCCGCCTTGGACCGTCCCGCACGCTTACGGTCGGCTTCCTTCAATAACTTCTTTCGCAATCGAATCGAGTGTGGTGTGACCTCGACAAGTTCATCATCATCGATAAATTCCAACGCAGACTCAAGCGTCATCTTGATTGGTGGCGTCAAAATCAAGTTTTCGTCCGTGCCGGCAGCGCGGATGTTGGTGAGCTGTTTGCCCTTCACTGGGTTCACAGGAAGATCGTTATCCCGAGAATGAATCCCCAAGATCATGCCTTCGTAGACATCCAGGCCAGGACCAACCATCAAGCGTCCGCGATCTTGCAAATTGAACAATGAATACGCGGTCGTCGTGCCATCGATCATCGTCACCAAGACCCCATTAATCCGGTTTCCGAGGTCACCCTCCTTCACTCGGCCATAATGATCAAAGACATGGCTGATAATGCCTGTCCCTGATGTCATGGTCAGGAATGCAGACCGGAAGCCAATCAAACCACGCGCGGGAATGACATACTCAAGACGAATTCGGCCATCGCCATCTGGCACCATATTTTTCAGGTCACCTTTACGCAGACCCATAGCTTCCATCACGGCACCTTGATGCTGATCCTCAATATCAATCACCACAAATTCGTAGGGCTCTTCCTTGACACCGTTGTGCTCGCGGACGATAACCTCAGGGCGAGACACACCAAGCTCAAACCCCTCTCGCCGCATGGTCTCAATCAAGACCGACAAGTGCAGTTCGCCCCGGCCTGACACCTGAAACTTGTCTGGCGTCTCGCCAGGTTCAACACGCAATGCCACGTTGTGAATCAATTCCCGCTCTAAGCGCTCCTTGATGTTGCGCGAGGTGACATATTTGCCCTCACGGCCAGCAAAGGGACTGTCGTTGACCTGAAAGGTCATACTCACAGTCGGTTCATCCACGGACAGTGGAGGAAGCGCTTCGGGGTGTTCCACCGCGCAGATGGTGTCGGAGATAAACAGTGGGTCGAGTCCAGTGATGCAGACAATATCCCCTGCTTCGGCTCGCGGCTGTTCAATCCGCTCAAGGCCTAAATACCCAAGGATCTGCAGGACCTTTCCGGTTCGTTTTGCGCCGTCGCGATCGAGCACCACAACTTGCTGGTTCTTCGTAAGCGTTCCGCGGCGAATCCGACCGACGCCAATCACGCCCTGGTAACTGTTGTAATCAAGCGCAGACACCTGCAGCTGCAAAGGGCCATTCGCATCCACCTGCGGTACAGGACAATGATCCACAATGGCCTGCAGGATCGGCTCCATACTTTCAATGAGCTGATCTGGTTCAGGACCGGACAAGCCATTGATGGCCGAGCAATACACGATCGGAAAGTCGAGTTGGTCGTCGGTCGCGCCCAATTGATCAAATAAATCGAATACTTTATCGATACAGCCATGCGGGTCAGCGCCTGCCTTATCGACCTTGTTCACAATCAGGATCGGCTTGAGCCCCTGCGCAAACGCCTTCTGCGTCACAAATCGAGTCTGTGGCATCGGTCCTTCTTGCGCGTCAACGACCAAGAGCACCGCATCAACCATCGACAAGACCCGTTCGACTTCACCCCCAAAATCCGCGTGACCCGGGGTGTCCACCACATTAATCCGATAATCGCGCCAGTTTAGACCGGTATTTTTCGCGAGAATCGTAATGCCCCGTTCCTTTTCTTGATCATTCGAATCCATGATCCGTTCGTTCAAGATTTCCTTACGGTCCAATGTTCCGGATGCAGCGAGTAATTTATCAACGAGCGTGGTTTTTCCGTGATCCACGTGCGCGATGATGGCGACATTTCGAATGCGATCAATCATGTAGGGTCCTCCGAGCGCGCGCAGTATACCCAGAGCGACAGGCGCACGGGATTTTTTTTGCGATCGCGAAATATGCACTTTTTTAGTGCACTTATCAGAGGCCATGCACATTTTTCGTGCAATTTGATGGCGTAATGCACCAAGATAGGCGCGCAATTCAGCAAATGGCGCACCCCAACATCTCGGCACGTCCTTTGCTTAGTCGTTGTAACCCTCGACTCTTCCGGTGAAGGGTCGGGATTCTCGGTTCGACACACGGAGTTCACCATGTCTGAAAATACACTGAAACTGATCCAAGAAAGCGAAGCACGCTGGATTGACTTGCGATTCACCGATCCGCGGGGCAAAGAGCAGCACGTCACCTTCCCAGCCTCCAAGGTTGATGCAGATTTCTTCTCAGAAGGCGCGATGTTTGATGGCTCATCAATCGCTGGTTGGAAAAGCATCAATGAATCCGACATGATTTTGATGCCAGACGATTCAACGGCAGTCGTTGATCCGTTCACCGAAGAAACGACTGTCAACATCCGCTGCAACATTGTTGAGCCCTCAACCATGCAAGGGTATGAGCGTGATCCACGATCAGTCGCGCTCCGCGCTGAAGAGTATTTGAAGTCCACCGGAATTGGGGATACCTGCTTCTTCGGTCCTGAGCCTGAATTCTTCGTGTTTGATGACGTGAAGTGGAAGGCAGACATCTCTGGTGCGATGTATCAGATCTCTGCTGAGGAAGCCGCTTGGTCCAGCCATGCGGAAATCGAAGGCGGTAACATGGGTCACCGGCCTTCGGTCAAAGGCGGCTATTTCCCAGTCCCACCGCTTGATTCTCATATGGATTTACGGACAGCGATGTGCGAAACCATGGAAGCGATGGGTCTGGAAGTTGAAGTCCATCACCACGAAGTGGCGACCGCAGGACAAAACGAAATCGGCGTTAAGTTCAACACGCTGGTGAAAAAAGCCGATGAGGTGCAAATCCTGAAGTATGTGGTCCATAACGTGGCGCATGCATACGGGAAGACCGCAACCTTCATGCCGAAGCCACTGGTGGGTGACAATGGCTCTGGCATGCACTGCCACCAGTCCATCTGGAAGGACGGTCAGAATCTGTTCGCCGGCAATGGTTACGCAGGCCTCTCTGAAACCGCATTGTATTACATCGGTGGGATCATCAAGCATGCGCGCGCGTTGAACGCCTTCACCAATGCGTCAACCAACTCTTACAAGCGCTTAGTCCCTGGCTTTGAAGCGCCGGTGATGCTTGCCTACTCGGCACGGAACCGGTCAGCATCGATTCGGATTCCATATGTCTCAAGCGCGAAAGCACGTCGGATTGAAGTACGTTTCCCTGATCCAACCGCCAACCCCTATTTGGGCTTTGCGGCCATGATGATGGCAGGTCTCGATGGCATCCAGAACAAGATCCATCCTGGCGAGGCCGCAGACAAGGATCTGTATGACTTGCCGGCTGAAGAAGCGAAACTGATCCCAACGGTGTGTTCAAGCCTCGAAATGGCGCTTGATGCACTGGATGCAGATCGAGACTTTTTGACACGGGGTGGCGTCTTCACCAACGACATGATCGATGGCTACATCGAGCTGAAGCGTGGTGAAGTTGAGCGGTTGAATATGACCACTCACCCGGTCGAATTTGGCATGTACTACAGCGTCTAATAGTGGAGGGGCCGGTTCGCCGGCCCAACCCCATGGATACGCGACTGTTTAATGCACTGAACACCGGCATCATTCTCCTCGACGCTACACATCGCGCTCTTTGGGTCAATGAGTCTGCCCGCCGCATTACATCCATGGGATTACGTCAACTGGCTTCGGTGCCCTTCGAATCTTGGGTGACCGAAAGCCAAGTGGATGAGTTATCGCAGTCACTCACACATTTGGTGAACGAACTGTATGGATTTACTTACCGAGAACTGGTGCTTGTCAGAGACGGCCATCAGGTCACGGCCGATGCGTCCTTCAGTTACCTCGATCCGCCGATCGGTGATGCCATTATTTTGGTGGAACTGGCCGAGGTCGATCAGCTACTGAAGATCTCGCGAGACTCACGAAAAGTGAGTGATGAAGAGGGGTTTCGAAAACTCGTGCAAGGCTTGGCTCACGAAATCAAGAATCCGTTAGGCGGCATCAAAGGCGCTGCGCAGCTGCTGGCAAAGGAAGCCGGTGCAAATGGTTACGCAGACTATTTGGACGTCATCGTCAGCGAAGCGGATCGCCTCAAATCCCTTGTGGATCGGCTACTGGGGTCTCCGGCGCGCCTCGAGCACGAGCCCGTCAACATGCATCAACTATTGGAACGGACCCGCGCGTTACTTCTCGCGGAGTCCAATGAGCAGGTCTCGATCATCAGAGATTACGACCCAAGCTTGCCGGAGATCATGGGAGACCGCGGTCAAATCCAGCAAGCCATCCTTAACATTGCAAAAAATGCACTGGAAGCGCTGACCGAGTCTGCGACAGCGAATCCGGAAATTCGGTTCCAAACACGAGCCGTTCGGCGTTCTGTTGCCGGCAGCCTCGGCCGCCAGAATCGAACGCTGTTGCAAATTCGGATTGAAGACAATGGACCAGGGATTCCATCCGAACTGACTGATCGCTTGTTTTTCCCGATGGTCTCGGGACGCGCCCAAGGCTCTGGGATCGGCTTATCGATCAGCCAAACGATTATTCATCGGCACCATGGATGGATTGAAGTGTCATCGAGGCCCGGGCAAACACAATTCGATCTCATCGTGCCCTTCGGAGAATCATAATGACTGCACAAACCGTCTGGGTCGTTGATGACGACCGTTCAATTCGCTGGGTCCTTGAGAAGGCGCTCAGTTCAGCGAATATTCCTCATGCCGTTTTTGAATCGGCGGATGATGTCCGTAAAGCGCTCGAGCGCTCATCTCCGACAGTGGTCATGACAGATATTCGGATGCCTGGCGAGGATGGGCTATCGCTCCTTGACCATTTGCATTCAGTGTCACCCAAGCTTCCCGTCATCGTGATGACAGCACACAGCGATCTAGACAGTGCAGTCGCATCCTATTCTCGGGGTGCGTTCGAGTACTTGCCGAAGCCGTTTGATGTGGATGATGCCATTTTATTAGTGCAACGGGCGCTGGATCGCACCGGGGAGCAGCCCAGCCGAGAGGTCACTGCAGATCGTTCCTCGACACCGCTACTGCTTGGGGAAGCGCCTGCAATGCAGGATGTCTACCGGGCCATTGGTCGACTGAGTCAAGCGGAAATCACAGTCCTGATTAATGGAGAGTCAGGCACCGGAAAAGAGCTGGTGGCGCATGCCGTACATGCAAATTCACCGCGCCGAGCGGGACCATTCATTCCACTGAATATGGCGGCAATCCCGAAAGATCTGATGGAATCCGAATTATTCGGACACGAAAAAGGGGCTTTCACGGGTGCTGTCGCTGCACGTGCAGGGCGATTCGAGCAAGCAAACGGAGGCACCCTATTTTTAGATGAAATCGGCGATATGCCCTTTGACACACAAACACGTCTTCTGCGTGTTCTGGCGGATGGTGAATTCTATCGTGTGGGCGGCATGAGCCCAGTGCGTGCGAATGTCCGAATCATTGCGGCGACCCATCAAAATTTAGAAGAACGGGTTGCCAGCGGACAATTTCGCGAAGATCTGTTTCACCGACTCAATGTCATCCGAATTCAGTTACCTGCGCTCCGCGAGCGGCGCGCGGACATCCCGGTACTTGCCCGTCATTTTCTGCAATCGGCCGCAAAAGAAATCGGGACCGAACCAAAGCATTTGTCTGATGATGCGATTCAAGTCTTACAAGGGTTTCACTGGCCTGGAAATGTCCGCCAACTAGAAAATACCTGTCGCTGGTTGTCGGTGATGGCTCCAAATCGAGACGTTTTGGTGGCAGATCTCCCGCCTGAGATACGAGACCTTCCAGACGTGCAGCGGCGACCACTGACCGGACACTGGAGTGCGCTCCTGAAAGATCGCGCAACGCAACTTTTGAAAACCAATGAAGGAGAGGTCATCCCGATCCTCACCCAAGAGTTCGAGCGGACGCTGATCGAAGCGGCGCTTGCAGACACGGGGGGACGCAAGAAAGAGGCGGCTGAGAAACTGGGGTGGGGTCGTAATACCCTCACCCGGAAACTGAAAGAGCTCGGCCTCGCTGATGATGAGACCGATGACTAACCGTTTAGAGCCGCCTGGCGTCGCGCATCCAGCATTGCGTCAAAATTAATCGGCGCGAGCATGGGGGCGGGGAACGACGCCTTCACTGCCAACATGTCGATCGTTTCACGCGCATACGGAAACAAAATGTTCGGACACATGGCGCCCAAAATCTGTTCCCGAGTCGCGTCATCAAAGCCTGCTAACGCAAAGATGCCCGCTTGCTGCACTTCGATCAAAAAGGCGGTCTGGTCATCAGTCGTCACCGTAATGCCCAATTTTAAGACCACTTCATACAGCCCCTCGTTGAGCGGACTGTGCTGAACATCGATGTCAAGGCCAAGCTTTGGTTGCCACTGGCTCTCAAATATCTTGGGTGACTTGGGGCTCTCAAGCGATAAATCTTTGGTGTAGATACGTGCAATCGAGAAATTCGGTTGCGCAGCGTTTTCTTCAGACATGTATTCCAACTTCCTTTAACCACACAGCCAACTGGCCAGCTCGATGGGCCGCGACCGTCTCGTCACACCCACCGACGTGGCGATTGCCAATAAATACTTGGGGGACTGTGTGTCGCCCCCCACTTTTCTTCATCATTTCACTGCGCAAGGCTGGTTCGCGATCGACTCGGTGTTCGGTGTACGGCACACCCAACTGATCCAGCAACTGCTTTGCGCGCACACAGAATGGACACCACTGCGTGGTGTAGAGCACAACGCCATCACTCACGCTGATTTACCTTTCTTCGTCGGTAGCCCAGCAGACGTCCACTCCATCATGCCACCGGACATCCGAACTACGTGGGCAAAGCCACGCTTTTTCAAAGTTTTCGCAACTGAGCCTGCTGTTGAGCCCATTTTGCACACCACAACCACCGGCTTGTCCTTATACTTCTCAAGCTCTGATGCCCGCTTCTCAAAGGTGGACATCGGCACGTTCAAAGCCCCAGCAATATGGCCCTCCCCATACTCTTTCTGCTCTCGAATATCGACAACCAGCGCATCATCGTGGTTCATCAAACGCGTCGCTTCGGACGTGGTGACCGATTGGCCTGCTTTCCGGTTCTCTGACAGTACCAACACGGCTAATGCGGTGAACCAGAGCGTAATAAGTACCCAGTTTTCCTGAGCAAAAGCGATGAACTGCTGCATAATAATGAGTCATGATCCTTGGTGAGCCACGGAGTATAATGGACTCGGCTACGAAGTCACGGCCAGAACGCGTGATCTGCCACCCAGATTCAAAAATGGACCCCAGAATGACACCAAAACCTGTTGTACTGCTGATTTTAGATGGCTTTGGCGCTCGCGATGCCGCACCCGATAATGCAATTGCACAGGCTCGAACACCCACGTTTGATCAATTAACGGCACAGGCTCCACATGCCTTGCTTGAGACCTCGGGCGAAGCTGTCGGCCTTCCCAAAGGACAAATGGGGAATTCTGAGGTCGGGCACATGACGCTTGGCACCGGACGAATCGTCTACCAAGACTTCACGCGGATTGCCAAGGCAATTGATGAGGGGGATTTCGAGACCAATGCGGTCCTGGTTGATGCCTGTCGCAGCGCACGGGAACAGAATGGCACTTTACACCTGTTAGGGTTATTGAGTCCGGGCGGGGTACACAGCCACGAGGATCATGTCGAGGCAATGATCGCCATGGCTGACTCGCTCGGAGTTCCGCAGGTTCGCTTACATGCCTTTTTGGATGGACGAGATGTCCCTCCGCAATCTGCAACCGAGACCTTAGCGCGATTCACACGGCTAGAGACTGTCCACCCTAACTACACGCTCTCGAGTCTGTGCGGTCGATACTATGCAATGGATCGGGACAACAATTGGGACCGGATTCAACCTGCATTGGATCTCATCGTGCGTTCACAAGCACAGTTTTCTGCAGGCTCAGCGCTCGAAGCGCTCAAGGAAGCTTATCAGCGCGGTGAAACTGACGAATTTGTGCAACCAACGCGTTTGGGTGAGTCTTGGGAGATGCGTCCTCAAGACGTCGTCCTGTGCCTGAACTTCCGGTCAGATCGCGGCCGCCAGATCATGCGCGCATTTGCGGACCCCTCACTGGAGGGCATTCAACGGCCGGATTGGCTGACATCGGTCAATGCAGTCACGCTCACCCAGTATTCGGAACACTTACCTGTACACGTTGCGTTCCCACCACAATCACTCGCACAGACGCTCGGAGATGTTCTAGCGGCCGCAGGCAAAACGCAATTACGGATCGCAGAGACCGAGAAATATGCGCATGTCACATTCTTTTTCAGTGGTGGACGCGAGGCTGAAGTCGCGGGTGAAACGCGGCTCTTAATCCCGTCACCCAAAATCGCGACCTATGATCTGAAGCCAGAAATGAGCGCACCGGAGGTCACCGATGCGCTTGTCGATGCCATTACGACGCACGCCTACGATGTCATTATTTGTAACTATGCAAACGGTGACATGGTCGGGCATACCGGTGTCTTTGAGGCCGCAGTTCAAGCGATTGAGGCCCTAGATCACTGCGTCGCTCAGGTCATCAATGCCTGCAAAACCAGTGGCGGGTCATGGCAACGCAGAACAAATGCGCGATCCGGAGAGTCACCAACCGCACACGGCACACACCACAGGACCTGTCCCGGTTTGGCTCGCGAATGCCCCTGATGCGATCCAATCCTTGTCAGCAGGGTCATTGCAAGACGTTGCACCCACCCTCTTGGACTTACTGGCACTGCCAGCGCCATCAGAGATGACAGGGCGCTCGTTACTGGTCCGTGCATGACTCGACTCCTCGGTCTGGTGTGCGTCAGTTGGTGCCTGATCACACAAGCCGCCGATCAACTGGTTGAGGTCGAAGACGCGTTACGCCAGAACGACACAGCGCGCGCAGCACTCAAGGCAGACATTGAACGAGGCTCAAAAAACGCCCGCGTCCTTGACGCGGCCCTAACTCGACTTGGGCAGGATATTAAGGCTGCGCAAGAGACCTTGGCTGAGGCTCGCACGACGGTCGACGAGACCGAACGTGTGCTACTGACCCGGCAAGCCGCTGTTGCGACGGCTGAGTCACAACTCAAGACCCTGCAAGCGCTGTATCGCAAAGAATTGCGCGTGTTTTATCTCACAGGCCTTCCCTTGACCACCCAACCACCACCGCCTTCGGAAGGGCACGTGGCGGCCTATCTTCCATTTGTACTGGATGCTCGACAGCAACGAGCGGATGCGATTCGCGCTCAAACGGAAACGCTCCGTGAAGCGCAGAACCAGCAAGCGAGCGCAGTGGAAAGCGCGAAGCGCGCGCTACAGCGTGCGGAGGACGCGGAGCAAGCGCTCCGCAAAACAAGACAGGAACAAACAGCACTGCTCTCGCAAATTCGGCGCGATGTCTCAACGCAACAAGCGCGGATCAAGGCCCTGGAGGCAGATCAAAATCGCCTGCAAGCGTTAATCGAGGAGCTGCGCGCAATTCCCACAGGAAGTGCGCTCGCACCGTTTAAAGGCCGCTTATCGTGGCCGACAGACGGGTTGATTAGCCATCGCTATGGAACCGCTCGCGCCGATGGCTTTGGCACATGGCAAGGGTTGGTGATTTCGGCGCGGGATAACACGCAAGTCCGCGCAGTCCAAGGTGGACAAGTCGCCTATGCAGGCTATCTGCTCGGTTATGGACTCGTGGTTGTGCTTGGTCATGCAGATGGGTATGCCACGATTTATGGACACAACCAACAACTCCTCGTGAAAACAGGAGAGACCATCAGATCAGGTGCGCCCATTGCCATCGCTGGAAATACCGGTAGTCTGGAGACCACAGGGGTGTACTTTGCGCTCACCCGCCAAGGTCGCCCCGAAAATCCAGAGCCCTGGCTCCAATAGGAGAGCTGTATGCGATTGCCTCCCTCCCTCTTGGTCGTGTTGTGCCTTCTGATCGGTCGAGCACATGCCGAGGAAGTCCCACAACAGCCGCTGGATGCGTTCCGAACCTTCGTTGAGGTGTACGAGCGAATTCGGCAGCAATATGTCGAGGACTATACCGATGAGACGCTGATGCAAGCCGCGATTGAAGGGATGCTCTCAAAACTCGATCCACATTCCGGGTATCTGGCTCCTGCCGATGTCTCTGATCTTCGGCAGTCCACGTCCGGCGAATTCGGGGGAATAGGTATCGAAATGGATGTGGTGAATGGTCTGATCGAAGTGATTGCCCCAATCGATGACTCACCGGCAGCGCTCGCTGGGGTACAAGCTCGTGATTTGATCACGCATATCGACGGCGACATTATCCGTGATGTCTCTCTGCGCGAAGCGATCGAAGCCTTACGGGGACCCATTGGCTCAGCGGTTACACTGGGTATTTTGAGGGCGACAGACAGTGGCTCAGAGCGACTTGAGGTCCGCCTTGAACGCGCGATTATCCGAGTCACCAGTGTTCGATCTCAACGCTATCCGAACGATGTTGGCTACCTCCGGATCTCTCAATTTCAACGAGGCACTCATGCGGACCTCATCAAGGCGATCACAGCACTCGAGGCCGATGCCCCTCTGAAAGGATTAGTCCTGGACTTACGGAACAATCCGGGCGGTGTTTTGGATGCAGCAATTGATGTCACTGATGTGTTTCTAGATGCTGGGACGATCGTGTCCACGAAAAGCCGTGACCCGATGGAAAACCAAACCTACAGCGCACGGACAGAAACTACGTTGGTTCGAACACCGCTCGTAATTCTCATCAACGGGGGATCAGCGTCCGCCTCTGAAATCGTCGCCGGCGCACTCCAAGATCATGACCGGGCGGTATTGATTGGCTCACCGAGCTTTGGCAAGGGCTCCGTGCAAACGATTCTGCCACTCGCAAACCAATATGCGTTAAAACTCACCACAGCCCGGTATTACACACCCAGCGGGCGTTCGATACAGGCACAGGGGATCATTCCCACCATTGCCGCAAAAGCCGGTCGTGTCGAGGAGCTCGATGAATCAGAGCAGGTTCGGGAAGCAGATCTTCCGAAGCATTTAGAAAATGGGGTCTCGACCAAAACGCGAACTCCACTCGCCGAGGACTTACGTGAGGACAATCAACTGTGGCAGGCCTTACAACTCTTAAATAGTGCGCAGCTCCTTCACCGCCTCAATGGTGGCTAGCCGTTGGCTAGCATCCTCACGACAGGGGTCTATGGCGCGTCCAGCACAATGAGATCAGGAACCCGCTGCGATAAGATGGTTCGGATCGACTGTCCCAGAGCTGTGAAATCTGCGCTACGGACCGTGGACCGTCGCCAGACCATGCCAATGGTCCGATTCGGGGTAAGCTCTACCAAAGGCATTGCTCGGACATGATCTTGGGGTTCGACTTCAGACTGCACATAGAGAGCAGGCATCAGAGAGATCCCCATCCCCATCGCAACCATGTGGCGAATCGTATCTAAGCTCGTGCCCTCATAGTCGTGTGACAAATGGGCACCAAAGTCATCACAGATCCGTTTAATCTGATCATAGAGACGATGCCCCGGCTCTAAGGATAAGACGGTTTCCCCGGCCAAACGCTCTGGTTCCACCCGATCAAACTGTGTGAATGGGTGGTTTTCAGGGACGACGACATACAGTGGCTCGCGAAAAAGAGGTAATTCAGACAGTTGTGCGCGGCGATGTGGTAACGGAAAAAATAGTAGATCTAAGCGGCCAAACTCCAATTGATCCAACAGCTGATCGGCTAACGCTTCGCGGGTATAAAAGCGCAGATTTGGATGGGAAATACGCAAAGAAGAGATCAAATGCGGTAATAAATACGAGCCAAGAGAATGCACGACACCGACCATGCGTCGACCAAAGCGGGAACTCTTGGCTCATCACTCACACTGCTTGCCGCAGCGCTGTATTTTGCAGAGACCTCCGTCACGATTAAGGCCTTGATAGGGATTTTCTTTCTAATGCTGACGGCACCGATTGCCGCCCATTTAATCGGGCGTGCGGCCAATGCTGCGCAGAAAACCTATGTCAATACATCACTCGATCCGTAGCATCACGGGTCACGCATCTCAATGCCCGCGGCAGACATATGCGCCTTTGCCTCTGCAATCGAATACTGCTGAAAATGAAAAATACTCGCTGCCAGAACGGCGTCGGCATGGCCTTTGAGCACACCATCGACTAAATGGTCAAGATTACCGACCCCTCCAGATGCAATGACTGGCACGGAGACCGCATCTGCAACAGCTCGAGTCACGCCCAAGTCAAAGCCATCTCGGGTCCCATCTCGATCCATGGACGTTAAAAGGATTTCCCCGGCTCCGAACTCGACCATTTTGACCGCCCAATCAACCGCATCAATCCCAGTCGGCTTACGTCCGCCGTGCGTAAAAATCTCCCAACGCGTCGTCGAGACTTGCTTTGCATCGATCGCAACAACAATGCATTGCGATCCAAAGCGATCGGCCGCTCGTTTCACAAACTCGGGCTCAAAGACTGCAGCCGTATTAATGGAGACCTTATCGGCCCCAGCCAGCAACAAATCGCGGATATTCTCAAGGGTACGGACACCTCCTCCCACAGTCAGTGGAATAAAGACCTCGCTCGCCATCCGTGAGACGGTCTCATACGTCGTCTCACGATTCTCATGGCTTGCGGTAATGTCCAGAAACGTGATTTCGTCGGCGCCTTCAGCGTCATACCGGCGACTGACTTCAACCGGATCTCCAGCATCTCGAATCTCTTCAAATTGAACACCCTTGACGACACGACCACAATCGACATCCAAACAGGGAATGATCCGCTTCGCTAGACCCATTAACCCACCTCTTCCGTGAGCGCCAGCGCCTCGGATAATGAGAGTGTGCCTTCATAAATGGCACGCCCAGTGATCGCGCCCAAAATGCCGTGGTCGGACACCGCCAAGAGTGCACGGATATCTTCAAGGTCTCTCAGTCCACCTGACGCAATGACTGGACAACCAGTCTCACGCGCAAGCTGGGCCGTGGCCTCAACATTCACACCTGACAACATGCCGTCACGACCGATATCGGTGTACACCACAGAGGACACCCCGTCGCCGGCAAACTGTTTAACAACCTCAACGGCTGAGACCGTACTGGCTTCAGCCCAACCCTCAGTGGCAACCCAGCCATCGTGCGCATCCACCCCAACAATGATGTGACCCGGAAAGGCATGACACGCTGCTTTCACAAACGCGGGTTCCTTCACTGCTTGTGTGCCAATGATCACCCATTGCAACCCGAGGTCGAGATAAGACTCAATCGTGTCCAGGGTCCTGACTCCGCCGCCCAGTTGGATAGGTAGATCCGGACAGGCTGACACCATCGCTCGGACTGCAGCCTTATTTTCTGGCCGCCCGGCAAAGGCACCATCTAAGTCAACGACATGAAGGCGCCTGCAACCGGCATCCTGCCACCGTTTCGCTGTTGCCGCAGGATCGTCTGAAAAGACAGTGGCGTCCTCCATTCGTCCCTGGCGGAGTCGAACACACTGGCCTTGTTTTAAGTCAATCGCAGGAATAATCAGCATGAGCCATCCCAATTCAAAAAGTTTGCATAGAGTTGCAGCCCAGCAGACTGCGATTTTTCAGGATGAAACTGCACGGCGAAGACACCCGGCCGTGCAACCGCTGCGGCAAAACGTGTGCCGTAATCACACAACCCAACAACATCCGAACGCTCGGTTTCGGCCAACCGGTAGGAGTGCACAAAATAAAAACGAGCCCCATCAGGAATCCGAGCCCAAATCGGATGAGGCCGTTGCCAGACTTGATTCCAACCCATGTGTGGGATCTTCAGCCGCTCTCCATGCGGATCCATACTCCCATCGGGAAAGCGCG